>PEUI01000106.1:0-2996 GCA_002785585.1 Lysobacterales bacterium CG02_land_8_20_14_3_00_62_12 | reverse complement strand
GGCGGTGCTCGGTCGCGGGGTGGCCGTCGCCGTGGGCGATCCGCTGGCGATCGTGCACGCCGAAGATGCCGCCAGCGCCGAGGCCGCCGCAGCGGCCGTGCGGATGGCGATCCGGATCGATCCAGTCGCCCCGGATTTGGTGGCATTGTGCCGCTGGGTGCAACCGCAAACGGAGGCCGTATGAGTCGTGGACTTTTGCTGGTGCTGGATTCGCTTGGCGTCGGCGCCGCGCCAGATGCCGCCTTGTTCGGCGATGTCGGTGCCGATACCTTTGGGCATATTGCCGAAGTTTGCGCGGCGTCCGCGCGCGGACCGTTGCGGTTGCCCGAACTCAGCCGCTTGGGCTTGCCGCAGGCGCACGCGGCATGGCACGGGCGAGCTGCTGCGGGCTTCGATACCCTGCCAGTAGCAGAAGGGCTTTGGGGCGTGGCGGCCGAACACTCGGCCGGCAAAGACACGCCTTCCGGGCACTGGGAGATGACCGGCGTGCCGGTGCTGCAGCCGTTCGGCATGTTCCCCGAGCACGATCACAGTTTTCCGGCGGCGCTGTTGGCGGCGCTGATCGAACAGGCGGGCCTGCCCGGCGTCCTTGGCAATTGCCACGCATCGGGCACCGAGATCATCCAACGCCTGGGTGTGGAGCACCAGCAATCGGGAAAACCGATCGTCTATACCTCGGCGGATTCGGTGTTTCAGATTGCTGCTCACGAACAAACCTTCGGCCTCGAGCGTTTGCTTGAGGTTTGCAAGATTGCCCGCGAACTGCTGCGACCGCTCCACATCGGCCGGGTAATCGCGCGGCCATTTATTGGCGATGCGGTATCCGGATTTACCCGCACCGGCCATCGTCACGACTACACCCTGCCGCCGCCGGCCGCGACCCTGCTGGATGTGCTCTGCGCCGCCGGTGGCGAAGTGATCGGCATCGGCAAAATTGCCGATATTTTTGCCCACCGCGGTATCTCGCAAACCATTTTGGCGGATGGCAACGCCGCGCTGTTCGATGCCACGCTCGCCGCCTTGCGCACGGCGCCCGAACGCAGTTTGATCGTTACCAACTTCGTTGATTTCGACACCCTCTACGGGCACCGCCGCGATGTTTTCGGGTACGCCGCCGCGTTGGAAGCCTTTGATCGGCGCTTGCCGGAATTGCGTGCTTTGCTGCGGCCCGGCGATCTGCTGACGCTGACCGCCGATCATGGTTGCGACCCGACCTGGATCGGCAGCGACCACACCCGCGAGTGCGTGCCGGTGCTGGCTTCTGGCTGGCGGTCTGCGGGTCGTGTTGGGCCACCGTTTGTCGCGCTGTCGGCGCGCGCGCTCGGGTGTCGCGATGGCTTTGCCGATCTCGGCCAAAGTCTGGCCGCGCATCTCGGTTTGCCGGCCCTCGACCACGGCCGCAGTTTTCTCGATCCGCAGGAGTCCACCCAATCATGAGCACGCCGCATATCGAAGCCGCCGCTGGCGCCTTTGCCGAAACCGTTTTGCTGCCCGGTGACCCGCTACGCGCCCGGCATATCGCGCAAACGTTTTTGCAGCAGGTCGAGCAGGTAACCGCGGTCCGCAACATGCTCGGTTTCACCGGCTTCTACAAAGGCCAGCGCGTCTCGGTGATGGGTTCCGGCATGGGCATTCCATCATCGGCGATCTATGCCACCGAGTTGCTGCGCCACTACGCGGTCAAGCGTTTGCTGCGCGTTGGCACCTGCGGCGGCGTCGCCGCTGACATCGCGCTCGGCGACATCGTGCTGGCGCTCGGGGCCTCCACCGATTCACGTTACAACCGCCTGCAATTTGCCGATCAGGATTTCGCCGCGACTGCCGATTTCGGATTGCTGCGCCGCGTGGTGACCACCGGCGAACGTCTGCGCGTGCCGCTGCGCGTCGGCGGCATCTTCAGCGCCGACAATTTTTATGGCGATGATCTGGGCCAGGTCGCCAGGCTGCAGCGCCACGGCATCCTCGGCATCGAGATGGAATCGGCTGGCCTGTATGGATTGGCGGCGCGCGAAGGGGCTCAGGCGCTATCGATTCTCAGCGTCAGCGATCATCTGCAACGCGCCGAAAAAATGTCTACCAGCGACCGCGAACAAGGCCTGGATCGGATGACCGCGCTGGTACTGGAGAGCTTGCTGGATTGAGCGATGCCCGGCGCGGCGCGACGCGCTGGCTCAAGGGCGCCGGTTTCTCCATTCACTCGTTTTGGCCCGGGCGACTACCGGCCAGCAGGCGCTGGTCCGCCTCTGCGTCACACTTGCCAGCAGCGCAAGGAATACTCGGCGATAATCCCGCACCCACCCACAACGGAGTTAAGTCATGGCCAGCGTCGGCTACCACGAACCCATCGAAGTTTTGTCGGTCGCCACGCGCGACATGCACCGCGCCATTGTTTCGCTAATGGAAGAATTGGAAGCGGTGGACTGGTACAACCAGCGCGCCGATGCCTGCCAGGACCCGGAGCTGAAGGCGATCCTCGAACACAATCGCGATGAGGAAAAAGAACACGCGTCGATGGTGCTGGAGTGGATACGGCGCAACGACAGCCGCTTTTCCAAAGAACTGAAAGACTACTTGTTCACCCAAAAATCGATCGCGCACGGTTGAGCGAATGCTTGGTGCCAAGCGCTTACCCTGCAACAATAGCCGCCGACTTTCCACGCTTGAATCATTGCCATGTCCGAACCGACTTTAGCCGCCCAAGCATCGCCGCCGATCACCGCGCCGTACCGTCTTTTTGTCTGCGTGGTCTGCGGATTCATCTACGATGAGGCCAAGGGCTTGCCGGAAGACGGCTTCCCGCCGGGCACCCGATTCGAGGACATCCCGAATAGCTGGATGTGCCCGGATTGTGGCGTCGGCAAAGAAGATTTTGAGTTGGCTTAGGCGTCGCGCAGAAATGGCTTGCCCATCTTGCTGGTCCTTATCGCCCGCCTGCGTCGTTGCACAAAGCGTCACATAGTCCGACTATGCTCCACTTTGTGCGCCTTGCAGGCGAA
>PEUI01000038.1:3012-3156 GCA_002785585.1 Lysobacterales bacterium CG02_land_8_20_14_3_00_62_12 | reverse complement strand
GAGCACCCGCAAAGGCTTTCCATGACCCGGAATCGTGCCGCCGACGCTGGCTTCACATGGTTCGGAATGCTGGCTGATTGAGTCCATGAACGCGCTGTTTGGCCCACCAGCCAAGCGATAGTGCGTCGATCTATTCACCGCAGT
>PEUI01000038.1:0-2978 GCA_002785585.1 Lysobacterales bacterium CG02_land_8_20_14_3_00_62_12 | reverse complement strand
AGTTTTTGCGGAGATTGATGCCGCTATTCTCCGCAAAGAAAAGGCGGTGGCGCAGTTCGGGTATGCGACGGGCGAACTGCGCCATAAATTGGCGCGGTTCTGAAAACCGCGCCACATTGGGTACAAATGGGGGTCGATTTGGAAGCGAGAGCCGCGATTGTTTCCCGATCGGGAAATAAAAGGCCGAGTCATGCCCTGACCACACAAAACATTCCCGATCGGGAAATATCGCTTGCACATAGTCCAGTTGCGGCTGATAATTTCCCGAACGGGAAACCGAGCAAGCGATGACATCCATTCGATCACCTCAACAACTGGGGCATGCACTGCGTGCCGCTCGCAAGCAACTCGGGCTGACACAGCCTCAGTTGGCGCTGGCGGCAGGGGTGGGTGTGCGCTTCATTGTCGACCTTGAGGCAGGCAAGCCCACCTTGCGACTGGCAAACGTACTGCGGGTCATTGATGCCCTGGGGGGAGAGGTCCAGTTGAGTGGATTACCGTCGGTTGCTGCTGACGATCAAGGTGAAGGTGGCGACCATGGCACATGAGCTGGAAGTCTGGCTTTTTGCCGATCGTGTCGGCACGTTGGCCTTGGTCGATGGCCTGCTGAGTTTTTGCTATGCGTCCGGCTGGCTGTCGCGGCCAGATGCCGTTGCTTTGTCCGCTTCGCTGCCCCTGCAAGCGGAGCTGTTCGATGATCGCAAAACGCGTCCCTTCTTTGCTGGTCTGCTGCCAGAGGGGCAGATGCGCCGCCTGATTGCGCAGCAGTTCCAGGTTTCTGGTCAGAACGACTTTGCGCTGCTGGACCACATCGGTGGCGAATGTGCCGGGGCCGTGACCTTCCTTGAGCCCGGGCAGGCGCTGCCAATCCCTACCAGCAACGATGACGTTCAATGGCTGAGTGACGACGAAGTCGTTGCCCTCCTGGATGAATTGCCGCGCCGCCCGATGCTGGCGGGAAAAGACGGTTTGCGACTTTCCTTGGCGGGAGCCCAGGACAAATTGCCGGTGGTGTTTGATGGTGCCCGCATTGGGCTGCCCCTCAATGGCACGCCCAGCTCCCACATCTTGAAGCCCGCTCTCCACGCCATTGAAGACAGTGTGATCAACGAAGGGTTTTGCATGGCGCTGGCTGAGGCCATGCAGCTCAAGCCAGCGAAATCGAAAGTTCACTTTGTGCTGGATCGCTCGTTCCTGCTGGTTAAGCGCTACGACCGACTGGTTGATGCCCAGGGGCAACGGCAACGGGTTCATCAAGAGGATTTCTGCCAGGCACTTGGCGTGGTGCCAGAAATGAAATACCAGCATGAAGGTGGCCCGGATCTGACGCAGTGTTTTGATCTGGTGCGCAGTGCGACGCGCCCCAGTGCGCCGCAAATCCTGCGACTGCTCGACTTTTGTGTCTTCAATGCGCTGATCGGTAATCATGATGCGCACGCCAAGAATTTTTCTCTGCTGTACGCAGGCAAGGCCCCCGTTCTGGCACCGTTCTACGACACGCTGTCGACGGCGGTGTATCCAACACTGACACCGAAGATGGCGATGAAAATCGGCAGCAAGTACAAGTTCAGCGAAGTTGAGAAGCGGCACTGGGAGCAGTTTGCCGAAGGCGTCGGCTTTACCAAGGCTCAGGCCAAACGGCGCATTCTGGAATTGGCAAAGTTACTGCCAGCCACGGCGCGCAAGCTCCAATCTGACACGGGACACGGCTTTGCCGGAAATGCGGTGGTTGAAAGGATCATTGCCTTGATTGAACAGCGTTGCGCCCTGACGATTCGGCGGCTCACCGATCCCACCGCCGAAAACGACGCGGCCGCCGAACCCTCGGTCTGAACCACCCTGCGGACGCGGGTTCGATTCCTGGTTTGCGAATTGAACTGCCCCGGTACGCAGACGAGTTTGATGACCGTTTCCGCCGACCCACATGACCGAAGAACCTGCTTGCATGTCTACCATCGGGCAGGCTTTTCGATGGAGTTCGCAATGGTTCGCAGCAGCCCGCAGCGCTTCGATTGATTGCGTACTTTCAATAGTCGTTTGGTGTGGGGTGCGGCCCCACCATCAGAATGTGAAATCCTCACTCTTATCCGGTTGGTTTTTTTCAGCGTTGACTCGGCGGCACGACTCCGGACCATGGGAAGCCAGTGGCGGGGGCTCGGTTGAGGTGGGTCATCCTTGCGGCCTTTTGGCCGCGAGCACACCCGATGACTCAAGCGAGGATTTGGCATTCTGGATCAGCTTTGCGGCCACTTTGACCACGTGGTGTCGTTGTTGATGGACAGAGCGACATTGGATGCGCATGCTGCCAATTGGGGAAGTGCGGAAAAGCCCCTTCGCATGGACTTGCACCGGCTCACGCACGAGGAGAGCGCCCTCTACGACGACCTGCGCAACAACTGCTTTCGCGCTGGACTGCGCCTGGAGCAGGAAGCCATCGGTTTCCACTGGCTAGCGCATTGCCTTCAACACCCGGATGGCACGACTGCATCCGATTCAGGCATTTTGCCAAGAGACCATAAAAAGACTACATTTAGTCTTTGGCAAACCTGGGGCACAGCCATGCGCTACTCATCACAAGTCAAGCCGATCAGCTATCTCAAAGCCAACGCTGCCGAGGTTCTGACGCGCCTCGCCGAGCAGCGCCAACCCATGGTCATCACCCAACACGGCGAGGCCAAGGCTGTTCTGCAAGACATCGCCTCGTTCGAAGAGACGCAAGAAACACTGGCCTTGCTGAAAATCCTCGCGCTGGGCAATCAGGATGTGGCCGCTGGCAAGGTCAAACCCGTGGCCGACTTCGTTACCCGCCTTCGCGCCAATCGAGCCAGAGCCTGATGGCTGGCGCGCCTGGCAGGTTCGATGCCCGGCTCACCGAGGGTGCGGAGCAGGACTTGCAGGCGATCCACGACTACCTCTCCGAATTCGACTGCGTGGCCAACGCCAACTATCTGTTGGATGCGTTGATGGACACCGTGGAG
>PEUI01000217.1 GCA_002785585.1 Lysobacterales bacterium CG02_land_8_20_14_3_00_62_12 | reverse complement strand
GCCAGCACGGCACGTCGCGAAAGCAGGCGAAAGTCGCCGGTGTCGCGGGGCAGCGCGGTGCGACTCAAGCGTTGCATCAGTCGATAAAACAAACTCGCCGTGGTCCGCTTCAACCAGCTGTCACCATCACGACTAGCGCGCTGGCCATAGATGACGTCGAACCCCTGTTCGAATTTTTCCCAGAACGCGGTGATCAACTCGGGTGGATCCTGCAAATCGGCATCGATGATCAACACCGCGTCGGCATCGGCGTGATCGAGGCCGGCGGTCAGCGCCGCTTCCTTGCCGAAGTTGCGCGAAAGTTGCAGCAGGCCAACCTCGGTGTGCTGTGCCGAAAACGCCGTCAACCACTGCCCGGTGGCGTCATCGCTGCCATCGTCAACGAACAAAATGGCACTCTCGGCAGGAATCGTCGCCAACGCGTGCAACAGTCGCGGCAGCAAGATCGGCAGCACTTCGACTTCGTTGTAAATCGGAATGACCACACACAACGTGCGGAGCGTAGCCGGGTGGCTGGGTTGGGCCATTGCGTGCGCTCCAGAAAACGGCGTCGTGCTGCGATGCAGCAAAAAAGAAGTCTTAAGTTTTCGTTGCATAAAACGCTCGGGGGTGCCTATGATAGCGCCGCGCCCTTGATGCGCCCCCGATTCACGAACAGGAAGGAAGCAAGCATGCAGGCCCGACTTCTATTGGCTACTGCCTTGTCATCCGTTGTGCTGGCTGCATGCAGCAGCAGCAGCAACAGTCCGCGCGCCGTAGCAACGCCGCCGGCACTCAATGACGATGGCACCCCGATCACCGCTGTGATCACCGCACGATTCGATCCCACCAACAGCATCATTCCGTTGCCCAATGATCTGCTGCTGCGCGGTACCACGGATCTCACCCTCAATATTCCGTTGGCAGCCAATTCAACGGCCACCGATCCGACGCGGGCGCTGAACAACCTGGACGGCTGGAGTACGGTCGGTCCGTGGTCGTTCGCCACCTCGGCCGGTGTGCGTGCCAGTTCGTTGACCACCGGGCCGACCGGTGCGATTCGCATGTTCCAGGTCCGCATCGACCCGGCCACCCGCGCCGTTGCCAGTCTGATGCGCGAACTGGCGGCCAACGAGTTTGTTGCCGCCCTGGCGCCCAGTGATCCGAGCAACAAAACGGTGGCGATCCTTCCTCTGGTGCCATTGCAGCAGCTCACTTCCTATCTGGCGGTGGTCACCAGCGGTGTCAAAGATACGCTCGGCAATGACATGACACCGGACACCACTTACTTTTTAAGCAAGCGGGCCAGCCCGTTGATCACACCGTTGTCGGCGTTGGCCAATCCGGCCACCTGCGCAACCGTAGCCACCTCAACTGACCCGTTATTGCCAGTGGCGAATGCTTGTGCTTTGGAGCCGTTACGGCAATTGCACCAGACCCATCTTGCGATCACCACCCAGGTGGGTATTGCCCGTGATGACGTAGCGCTCACCTGGCTCGCCACCACCCAAAGCATCGCTCCAGTGTTGCAGGCAACGCGCGGTATCACCCAGCCGAGCACGGCCACGCTGGCGCCGACCGGGCTGACCATCGGCGCTGCGGGTCTACCACCGATTGCCGACATCATCATCGGTATACTGCCGGTCAAGTACTACCTGACTGCCGCCACCGGACCGCAGGACACGGCACCGCTGACCACGTTCTGGAACGCTGCGCCGGGTGCCTATAACCCGCCGTTCAACGCGCTGGGCCTGGATCCGACCTCGACCAATCTGACCTTTGCCAATCCGTTCCCGGTAGCGACTTCGACGCAGAACATTCCGGTTCTGGCAACGGTGCCGAACGCCGCGTCGGGCAAGACCAAGCCGGCCGCAGGCTGGCCGGTGGTGATCTTCCAGCATGGCGTCACCCGCAACCGCAGCGACGCGATCGCCATTTCGGCAACCATGGCGTCGCAGGGTTTCGTGGTCATCGCGATCGACCAACCGCTGCACGGCTTGGGCCCGAGCAGCCCGTTCTATATCGAGAACACACCGTTTGCGCCGATTTCCAGCGAACGTACCTTTGATCTCGATCTGTCCAACAACACCACCGGTGCGCCCGGCCCGGATGGCACCATCGATACTTCTGGAACCTACGCCATCAACCTGACCAGCCTGCTCACCTCGCGCGACAATTCGCGCCAGGCGGTGGCCGATCTGTTCACCTTGGCCAAGAGCATTCCCGGCATGAGTGTCGATGGCGACGCCACGCCAGACCTGGATGGTTCGCGCATATTCTTTGTCGGCCAGTCGCTTGGCTCGATGGTCGGGCTGAACTTTGTCGCGCTCGATCCCACGGTCAATACTGCCGTGCTGTCGGTACCGGGTGGCGGCATCGCCCGCTTGCTGGATGGTTCTGCCACTTTTGGTCCGCGCATTCGGGCCGGACTGGCGGCATCCGGTGTAGTTGCGGGGACGCCGGACTTTGATCGCTTCATGGGGGCGGCGCAGCAAGCCGTGGATTCTGCCGATCCGATCAACTTTGCGGCGGTCGCGACGACCGCTGGCGACCGCATTCTGCTGCATGAAGTCGTCGGCATCGCCGGCGGCACGGTGGCGGATGGCAACGCCACCGACCAAGTGATTCCGAACAGCGTTGCCGGTGCGCCCTTGTCGGGCACCGAGCCACTGATCCGCGCGCTCGGCCTGGCGACGATTACCGGCCAGGGCGCGCCCAACCCAGCGGGTCTGCGCGTGGTAGTCCGCTTCATTGCCGGTGACCATGGCGCGCTCCTCAGTCCGGCGGCCTCGGCAGCAGCGACTACCGAGATGCAGCGCCAAATGGCCAGCTTTATCGTGAGTAACGGAACCGTAGTTCAGGTCACCGACACTTCCGTTATCCGAACCCAGTAACACGACGTAAGAAGCGGAGAGAGATTCCATGACTAAGCTCAATGCCAAGCCCAGCGCGCGCGGTGTCCTCACGGGTGTGCGTCGTCGCACCCTGGGCGCCGCCATCGCGATGGCCCTAGTGGGCGGCCTCGGCTCCCAGGCGCAAGCCTTCGAGTTCGCCTCAGATTCCGGTGATTGGACCGGCACCCTGGATACACAGTTGTCCTACGGTGTCTCCATGCGGGTGCAAGGCCGTGCCGATGACTTGATCGGCAAAGCCAACCTCAATCCTTTGATCGGCACCTTGCCGCTGGCCCAGCAAATTGCCGCCCCGGGGCGGTTCTCGGTCAACAGCGATGACGGTGACCTGAACTACGACAAAGGCAAGTTGTTCTCCAACGCGGCCAAGATCACCAGCGAACTCAGCCTGAACTACAAGCAAGATTCCGGCCTGTTTGTACGCGCGACCTACTTCTACGATTGGGCCAACAACAACAAAGCCAAGCTGACCGAGTTGGCCGAGGAGAAAGTCGGGACCAACCTCACCTTGCTCGATGCCTTTGTCTTCCACAATTTCGATTTCAACGGCAAGCAAGGCTCGGCACGTCTGGGTCGACAAGTGGTGAGCTGGGGTGAAAGCACCTTCATCCAAGGCGGTATCAATTCGATCAATCCGATCGATGTTTCCAAGTTGCGGGTCGCTGGCGCCGAGTTGAAAGAAGCCTTTTTGCCGGTCGACATGGCCTTCGCCTCGTTCGAGTTCGCCGAGAATCTTTCGGCCGAAGCTTTGTACTTGACCGAGTTCGAACAGACCGAACCGGATCCGCGCGGCACCTACTTCGGCACCAACGATTTCGGCTCGCTTGGTTCAGATTTTGTGGTGCTCGGGTTTGGTCGCGCCAATGAGCCGGCGTCCCTGCAACGTTGCCAACTGGGACTGGTCAGTCCAGCGACCGATCCCTTGGGCGCAGCATCCTGCGGCGCCACCGTGCCGCGCTCCCCGGATCGTATGCCCAGTGACCAAGGCCAATACGGTGCCGCCGTGCATTATTTTGCGCCCGACCTGCACGACACCGAATTCGGCTTCTTTTACCTGAACTATCACAGTCGTTTGCCGTTGGCCAATGGCATCGCCGTCACCAATACCTCGCCGACTTCGGGGCGTTATTTCATCGAATACCCGGAAGACATCCACCTGTGGGGCGCCAGCTTCAACACCATGTTGAATGGCCCCGGCGTGGCATTGCAGGGCGAGATCAGCTATCGCAGCAATCAACCGTTCCAGATCGATGACGTGGAGCTGCTGTTCGCCGCCTTGACTCCCCTCAATGCGTTCACGCCTTCTCCCGGTCTGCGCTTCCATAGTCAGCTCGGAGAGTTTGCCCCGGGTGCGGAAATTCGTGGCTACGAACGGCTGCAAGTTTCCCAAATACAGACCACGGCGACCAAAGTGTTCGGACCCAACAACTGGCTAGGTGCCGAGCAGCTCGCAACGGTGCTGGAAGTTGGCGCCACCAATGTCTGGGATCTGCCAAAGTCGGCCATTCTGCGCTTCCAGGGCGACGGCACCGATACTGGTGGCGGCTTCAATGAGAGCAATGGTGACCTGCGCAATCCGGTCACCCAAACCGGGTTTCCGACGCGGTTTTCCTGGGGCTACCGGCTGGCGATGCGTGCCGATTACAACAATGTCTGGGGCACGGCGTTCAACCTGTCGCCGCGTGTTGCCTTCAGCCACGATGTCAACGGCATCACCCCAGGCCCCGGCGGTAATTTCATTGAAAACCGCAAATCGGGAACGCTGGGCGTGGAAGCCAACTACCTGAGCAAGTGGGCGGTGGATCTGAGCTACTCCGCGTTCTGGGGTGCTGGCAACCTGAACCTGATTCGTGATCGCGACTTTGCCGCATTCACCGTCAAGTATTCGTTCTGACCGAGGGCAGAAACATGCAAATCAATCGACAAGTTGTGCTGGCGGGCCTGTTCGCTTTGGTGGCTGGAAGTGCTGCCGAAGCCGCGGTCACCGCCGATCAAGCAGCACGTTTGGGCAGGGACCTGACCCCAGTTGGCGCGATCAAAGCGGGCAATGCCGACAAAACGATCCCAGAGTGGACCGGCGGTATTACCAGACCCCCTGCTGGCTACAAACCCGGCGAGTTTCATCGTGACCCGTTTGCTGCGGACAAACCCTTGTTTGCCATTACTCCGCAAAACGTCAAGGATTACCAGGCCAAACTCAGTGTTGGTCAGGTTGCCATGTTCAACAAGTACAAAGATTTTCGGATGGATGTTTATCCGACGCGGCGCAGCGCTTCGTTCCCGGCCATGGTCTACTCGACCACGCTGAAAAATGCGACCACGGCAAAGCTGGTGTCCGGCGGCGATGGCGTGACCGGTGCGGCGATCGGTTTTCCTTTTCCGATTCCGCAAACCGGCCAGGATTTGATCTGGAACCACAAGCTCAAATACAAGAGCACCGGTGGTATGCGTTGGGCCGACCAGGCGGCACCCACCGCCTCTGGCGCCTACACACTGGTGCGCTTGCGTGAAGAGTTTTTGGGCCCGTATTACAAGCCCGGCAATACCATCGAGAACATCAACGACATCTTGCTGTACTTTTTCCAAGAGGTGGTTTCGCCAGCGCGCCTCGCCGGCAATGTGTTGCTCGTGCATGAAACCGTCAATCAAACCAAGACCCCTCGCCAAGCCTGGGTATACAACCCTGGTCAGCGCCGTGTCCGCCGTGCGCCGAATATCGCCTATGACAACCCAGGCACCGCTTCGGATGGTCTGCGCACCAACGACATGACCGATATGTTCAATGGCGCGATGGATCGGTTCGACTGGAAATTGGTCGGCAGCAAGGAGCTGTTCATCCCCTACAACGATTACAAGGCGCACAGCAACACCACCAAGCTCAAAGACCTGGTCAAGCCTGGCCATTTGAATCCCAATTATCTGCGTTACGAACTGCACCGGGTTTGGGTGGCTGACGCCACACTGAAACCGGGCAAGCGCCATATCAACAAACGGCGCACCTTCTATCTGGATGAAGACAGCTACCAGATCGTCGGCATCGACCACTACGATAGTCGTGGCCAACTCTGGCGCTATTCCGAGGCGCAAATCATCAACTACTACGAAGTGCCGACGGTGTGGGCCACCATCGAGACGCACCACGACTTGCAGTCGGGGCGTTATATTTCCGGCCTGCTCGACAACGAAGAGGCGAAGCCGGTCAACTTCGGCTTCCAGACCAATCCGGAAAACTTCTCGCCCCAGTCATTGCGCAAGCGCGGCATTCGCTAACGATCGCCGGTGGGGCATGGCTTCGGCCGGTCGTTCCTCGCGGGGCGGCCGGCCGATTTAGTTTTAGCGGTGCGGAAATCGCTGGCACTTTGGCCTCTGGTGGGGCAGCAAAGCAACTTGGGAGATTTGTATGAAGGTAGTTCGACATGGGCGCGTACTTGGCATTTTGCTCGGCCTGGCAGCGGCGACCGCCATCGGCTTGTGGACCGATGTCTACGCGCAAACCGATGCGACCGATGCATCGGCTGGCGCAGTGGTGCTGACCAATGCCACCAGCAGTGCAGTCGATCCGAGCTCAGACCTGGCCGCCGACGATTCGGTGATCCAGAATTCTGAAATGATGCCACGGGCAACCCATTCGCTGATCCTGGATATCGCCGAGGCCCGCGACCGCGCGGTGGCGGTCGGCGAGCGCGGGCATATCTTGGTGTCCGAGTCACGCCGGGATTGGCGTCAGGTCGAAAATGTACCGACCCGATCCACGCTGACCGCAGTAGCCGCGTACGCGGACCAGGTTTGGGCAGTGGGTCACGACGGCGTCATCCTGCATTCGGCCGATGGTGGATTGACCTGGGTGCGCCAGCGCATCGCGCCGTTCGATCCGGCGGATGTTGACAACTTGCGCAATGGCGCGCCCTTGCTGGACGTGCTGTTTGTCGATGAGCTGCACGGCTTTGCCGTGGGCGCCTACTCACAACTGTTGGCGACGGTCGATGGCGGCCAGACTTGGGAACTGCGCAACGTACTGGGCAAGAGCGACGCCGAGATCAACGCCGAACAGGCCGAGGACAACTCCGTCGTCAACAGTGACACCGGTACGCTCGATCAGGATGCGTTGGCGCTTGACGAAGAAAGCGACCCGCACTTCAATGCGATTGCCCGCACCGGCGATGGTTCCTATTTCATCGTCGCCGAGCGTGGTTCGGCATTTCGCTCCAGCGACGATGGCGTCAGTTGGCAGCGGATCCAACTACCCTACCAAGGGTCGATGTTTGGCGTACTCGCCTTTGAGGCGAAGCATGTGCTCTGCTTTGGCTTGCGCGGCAACGTCTACGAGTCCTACGATTTGGGCGACCAATGGTACAAGATCGAAACCGGCACCAGCCTCAGTCTGATGGGGGGCAATACTTTTGACGATGGCGGGGTCGTGCTGGTTGGCGCCAATGGCATCGTGCTCAAGCGCGCCAGCGCCAGCGACGATTTTCACTCCAGTGTGCATCCGGACGGGAACGTCCTGGCTGGCGTCACCGCCTTGTCTGCTGCGGAGTTCGTGATCGCTGGTGAAACCGGCATGTCGATTTATTCAAATTGAGTGGCAAGGGGAGCGTAGGCATGGCAAACGTCAGCAACGGCGAGCAGGGCGCGATCAACCGCGCTATCGAAAACTTTCTATTTGGCAACCGCATTCTGGTGTTGACAGTGTTCGCACTGGTAACCGCCGTCATGCTCTATTTTGCCGTACAACTGCGCGTCGATGCCGGTTTCCGCAAGCAGGTCCCACTGCTGCACGAGTACATGAAAACCTTCATCGACTACGAGCGCGAATTTGGCGGCGCCAATCGCGTGTTGGTCGCGGTCATCGCCAAAGACGGCAACATGTTCACGCCCGCTTTCATGGCGACGATGGACGCGGTTACCGACGATGTCATGAGCATCGACGCCGTCGACAAGGCCCGGGTACGATCAATTTTTACGCCCAACGTGCGTTTCACCGAAGTGGTGGAAGACGGCTTTGCCGGTGGCAATGTGATTCCGTCCGATTTCACCCCAAAGGCCGAAGGCTTTGCGCCGACCCAAGCGGACTTCGACCAAATTCATTCCAATATCGTCAAGGCCAATATCGTCGGGCGTTTGGTCGCCAAGGACTTTAGTGGCGCCATGGTGCAGGGCGAGCTGGTTCCGGAGACCACCGCGCCCGGCGGTCGCCTCGACTATCAAGACATCGCCGCGCAATTGGAAGCGATTCGCCATCGTGCCGAGGCGGCCAATCCTGGTGCCACCGTGCATATCATTGGATTTGCCAAAATGGTCGGTGATATCAGCGACGGCGCGCGCTCCGTCGTCAAATTCTTTGGCCTGACCATCGCCTTGACCTGGTTTTTGTTATTCCTGTACTCGACTTCGGGAAAGCTCGCGAGCTTGACCGTGTTTGCCGCGTTCATCTCGGTGATCTGGATGCTTGGTGCCCTGCGGCTAATGGGCTTCGGCGTCGATCCCATGAACATGCTGACCCCATTCCTGATCTTTGCGATCGCCGTCAGTCATGGCGAACAAATGATCAACCGTTTCCGCGGCGAAATTTTCTTTGGCGGCCTCGAAGATGGCAGTGTCGAAGAACTGCGGGCGCGCGCGAAAGATAGCGTTGGCCCGCTGGAGGCGGCGCGCGCTGCTTTTCGCATGTTGCTGGTACCCGGGGCGGTCGCCTTGCTGGCTGGTTGTATTGGCTTTGGCACGATCATGATCATCCCGATCCAGATGGTGCGTGAGTTGGCAATCACCGCCACCGTCGGCGTTGGCTTGACCATCCTGACCGACTTGTTCTTGTTGCCGGTATTGTTGAGTTTCACGCATTTGCGCAATCTGGATCGCAAGCGCGAATACCGTCTCCGTCAGCTCACCAAGTTCGATGCGATCTGGCGGGTGCTGGCCAAATTCAGCCGTCCCTGGGCGGCGCTGTTCATTCTGCTGATCGGTGTCGGTATGTGGTTCGCAGCGCACCGTGAAAGCAGTCGCATCATGATCGGCGATGCGCAAAAAGGCGTCGCCGAATTGCGCGCTGACGCCAAGTACAACCTGGACGCCGCCCAAATCACCAGCAAATTTTCGCTCGGCGTGGATATTGTCACCGTGATCGCCGAAGCCGGACCGTTCGCCTGCACCGAGAACCCGAAAGCGATGGAGTTGATCGATCGCTTCGCCTGGCACATGGCCAATGTTGAAGGCGTGCAGCAGGTGATTGCCTTGCCGCAAGTCGCCAAGATCATTTATGCCGGTTACAACGAAGGCAACCTGCGTTGGCGCGCGATACCGCGTGATCCGAACCTGCTACGGCAGGCGCTGCAAAATGTCGAAACCGACACCGGCCTGATCGATAGCACCGAATGCAAGGCGATGCCGATCATGATTTTCACCAGCGACCATCAGGCGACGACAATTGATCGGGTGATCGCCGCGGTCAAGCAGTTCCGCGCCGACAATGGCGCCTTCGATCCAGAATTTGCCGCCAATCGGAATGTCGCCATGACCACGGCGGCCGAGTCCGGCGAAGAGTTTCGGACCGACAAAATCAACCTGCGGATTGCTACCGGCAACGTCGGCGTCATGGCCGCGATCAATGACGAAGTTCGCCATGTCAAACACCGCATGCTCTACCTGCTCTATGGCGCCGTGTTCCTGATGTGTCTGCTGAGCTTCCGCAGTCCGATGGCGGCGATCTGCATCGTGTTGCCGCTGGTGCTGGTCACCGAGCTCGGCCACGCGCTGATGGTGCACTTGGGCATTGGTTTGAAGGTCAATACGCTGACGGTGGTGGCGCTCGGCGTCGGCATCGGTGTCGATTACGGCATCTATCTGTTTGCCCGCATGGACGAAGCGATGAAACAGGGCAAATCGTTGAGCGAAGCCTATTTCTCCTCACTCAAGACCACTGGTATCGCGATCTTCTACACCGCGTTGACGCTCGCCAGCGGTGTCTTCACCTGGTATTGGTCGGACCTCAAGTTCCAGGCCGATATGGGCGTGATGCTGACCTTCATGTTCGTGGTCAACATGATCGCGGCGATGATCTTCCTGCCGGCACTCTGCCGTTGGTTGCTCAAGCCCACCGAAAAAGTCACGGTGATCTGACCGCCTCAAGCAGCGCATCAGTCAAGCGCTGTCCAGTTACTGCCAGGCTGGCCGTTGCGCCCACGCAACGGCCGCCTTGGTGCCGCGTCCGGGCGCGAAACGGTCGCCAGGCAGCCAGTGCCACTCCGACGCCATCGTCGCAATCGGTGCGACGCCGAGCCCGCAAGCTTCAGCCCCCGAAGCTGGAGAACGTGATGCGCGCGAACACCTGGATGCGGTGTCCCTATTGCCTGACCGCCCTGATCGGCGCCGTCGTCTTGCTGGCCATACCTGGTTTGGCCGGTTCGGTCACACCGATCGGTGCGCCCTGGATCGGTCTGTTGCTGATTCCGATCGGATCAGCACTGCTGCGTCGGCTACTGACGTCTCCGCGTTGCGCCTGACTGGTTGGCCTCTCGTTTGCTGGCGCGAGGCGATGACTAACACAGGCTTCATGGTTTCTTGCTAAGTTGCCCGGACCCTAATCGTCATGGAGGCAGGTGATGAAACAACCACTTGAACAGCGCGCCAACCAATTGCTGCGCACGTTGACCGCGACCCGTCCGGCGCTGTCACGACGCGACGTGCTGCAGGCCGCACTCGCCCTGAGCGCCAGCGCGGTGGCGCAAGCCCTGCTGCCCGCACGCGGCTTCGCCGCCGATGCGGCGATGCCACGCTTTACCGCCTATCCATTTGCCCTGGGTGTGGCCTCGGGCTATCCGCAGGCGGACCGGGTGACCCTGTGGACGCGGCTGGCGCCCGAGCCGCTGCGCGCACACGGCGGCATGTTGCCGGAAATGGTGGATGTCAATTGGGAGTTGGCCGATGACGAAAACTTCCGTCAGATCGTGCAAACCGGCCGCGTTCGCGCGGTGCCGGAACTCGCCCACAGCGCCCGCATTACCGTCAAGAATCTGCGCCCCGACCGCTGGTACTACTACCGCTTCGCCAGTGGCGATGCGGTCAGTCGGATTGGCCGCACCCGAACCGCACCCGCCGCCGACAGTCTGCCCGATCATTTCCGGATGGCGATCGGCTCCTGCCAACACTACGAGCAGGCCTGGTTTTCCGCGCACCGCCACGCGCTTGCCGAAGATTTGGACCTGATGTTGTTTCTTGGCGACTACATTTACGAAAGCAGTTGGGGCGACAATCTGGTGCGCCGACAGGTTGGCGGTGAAGCGGTGACGCTCGCCAACTACCGCGTGCGCCATGCCCAGTACAAAACCGACGCCGACTTGCAGAACTCGCACGCGGCCATGCCCTGGGCCTACACCTGGGACGACCACGAAGTCGATAACGACTATGCCGGCGCCACCTCAGAGCACCTCGATCCAGCGTTCTTGCTGCGCCGTGCCGCCGCCTATCAGGCATTCTTCGAGCACCAGCCGATGCCATTCACCATGCGCCCGACCGGAGCCGACATGCTGGTTTATACGACGCTCGATATTGGTCGCCTGGCTCGCATCTACTTGCTGGATGATCGCCAGTATCGCAGCCCGGAGCCTTGTCCCACGGATTACAAAGGCGGGGGTTCCACCGATGTCGCGCCAGACCAATGCCCCACCGTCAACGATCCGGCCCAGACCATGTTGGGCGCGACCCAGGAGGCCTGGCTGGATCGGGCGTTGGCGGCGTCTTCAGCGCAGTGGAATCTGATCGCCCAGCAAACCCTGTTCTCGCGTTTCGATGGCGCGCCCGGCCCGGCCCGATTGGTTTGGACCGAGGGTTGGGATGCCTATCCGGCGGCACGCCATCGCCTGCTCGCCAGTCTGCAAAATCATCACAGTGCCAATCCGCTGATTCTCGGCGGCGATATCCACGCGACCGTGGTCGCCAATGTGCACGCCGAAGCGGAAGACCTCAACTCAGCGGTAGTGGCGGCCGAGTTTTGCGGCACTTCGATCGGCTCGCAGGGCTGGCCGCCAGAGAAGTTCAACGCGCGTCTTCCCGAAAATCCGCATGTGATCTACGGTGACACCAGCAAGCGCGGCTATCTGCGTTTCGACTTCAACCAGCAACGCTGCGCCGCCGATGTGCGCCTGCTCGATAACGAGAAAAAGGTTGACAGCGCGATCCGCACCGCCGCCAGTTTCATCGTCGAAAACGGCAAGCCGGGGGTGCGCAAAGCTTAAGGCGTTGCGCAGAAATAACTTGCGCAGATTGCGCCGGA
>PEUI01000380.1:12458-13481 GCA_002785585.1 Lysobacterales bacterium CG02_land_8_20_14_3_00_62_12 | reverse complement strand
CCGAGTGTTCGTATCGTGCCGATGTGTTGTGTCGGGATGGACTGATCGCGGCGATTGGCGAGAATCTGGAGGCGCCGGTTGGGGCCCGGCTGATCGACGCTGGTGGCCAGTTGCTGATGCCCGGTGGTATCGATCCGCACACGCACATGCAATTGCCGTTTATGGGCACGGTGGCGAGCGATGATTTTTACACCGGCACGGCGGCGGGCCTGGCCGGGGGCACCACCAGCATTATTGATTTTGTGATTCCGAACCCGGGCCAGTCGCTGCTAGAAGCGTTTCACATTTGGCGCGGCTGGGCCGAGAAAGCGGCTGCCGACTATGCCTTTCATGTGGCCATCACCTGGTGGGACGACAGCGTCAGCCGCGACATGGGCGTGTTGGTGCGCGAGCATGGGGTATCGAGCTTCAAGCACTTCATGGCCTACAAAAACGCCATCATGTGCGATGACGAGGCGCTGGTGAACAGCTTTACCCGCTGTCTGGAATTGGGCGCCTTGCCGACCGTGCACGCCGAAAACGGCGAGTTGGTATTTCGCCTGCAAAAGCAGTTGTTGGCGATGGGTATCACTGGTCCCGAGGGCCACCCCCGTTCGCGGCCGCCGGCCGTGGAGGGCGAAGCGGTCAACCGGGCGATCCGCATCGCCGAGGTGTTAGGCACGCCGATCTATATCGTGCATGTTTCCTGCGCCCAGGCGCTGGCCGCGATCACCCGGGCGCGCGGCGAAGGCCAGCGCGTGTTTGGCGAGGCCTTGGCCGGGCACCTGTTGATCGACGACTCGGCTTATCGTGATGCCGATTTCACCCGCGCCGCGGCGCATGTGATGAGTCCGCCGTTTCGTTCGGCCGAGCACCAGGCGGCGCTTTGGCAGGGCTTGCAGGCGGGCAACCTGCACACTACCGCCACCGATCATTGCTGTTTTTGCGCGCCGCAAAAGGCGGCGGGCCGGGATGACTTCACCAAGATTCCCAACGGTTGCGGCGGGGTCGAAGATCGCCTGTCGGTGCTTTGGCACAACGGTG
>PEUI01000380.1:12158-12357 GCA_002785585.1 Lysobacterales bacterium CG02_land_8_20_14_3_00_62_12 | reverse complement strand
CGTGGATTTCAACGTCTTCGAAGGGATGACCGTCAAAGGCCTCGCCACGCATACCCTGAGCGGTGGGCGATTGGTCTGGGTCAACGGCGATCTGCGCGCCGAACGCGGCCGCGGTCGCTATCTGCCGCGGCCGGTGACGGCGCCCTATGTGCAGGCCAACGCAGTGCGCCGCAGCCGCACGCCGGTGTGAAACGGGCAA
>PEUI01000380.1:0-12037 GCA_002785585.1 Lysobacterales bacterium CG02_land_8_20_14_3_00_62_12 | reverse complement strand
CGATGAAACCGACCCGCGACCTGTTGATCGATATTCGCATCGAGCTGCGCAAGCTGGTGCGCGATTTCCACAAGACCGAACTGTGCAAGCACATCGACGATGAGGTTTACCGGCTGGGCCATGCCCCGCCGGCCGGCGGCGATCCAACGAATGCGTCGGCGGCGCCGGTGCTTGCGGAGCCAACTGCCGATACCGCGAACGACTGGCAGCAGGCGGCGGACGAGTTGAAAGCGAGCCAACCCCAGGCCTACCTGGCGCTGGCGCGGCTGGTGCTCCGGCGCTGGGAGACCAACGGCAACCCGGACGCGACGCAAATCGCCACCTTGACCGCAGAACTGGACACGCTGGCGGCGCTGATCGCGGCGACCGCGCAGGCGGACCAGGCCAGCGCCCAGGCGGCGAAAGCGGCCGCATCGATCGCGCTATCGGATGCCGAGAGTCCGGTGCCGAGTCCGGCCAAGTTGGCGGCGGTGGCGGCCGGTACCAGCAAACTCGGCGACCTGCAGCGGGAATGGTGTCTGGGTGAGGCGATGGTGCGGTCGGACTTCAACATCGTGCCCACCGAGTTGCTGGCCAAAGGCGATGTCGCCATCGCCAAAGCGCTGATCGAGTTGCTCAAGATCCCGAACGCCGAATCGCCCAAGTAGCGTGGTTGCTGCGGTTTGACCGATACCACGGACTGGCCGCGATTAAAGATTCGGCCAGCGACCGAGCGCCGACGCAGCCACCCGCGATTGCCGTTCGGCTCCCCAAGTGGCGGCTTGACGTGGCATAATCGTCGGCCTTTTTACTCCCCCGCTCGCTTTGGGCACAACCGGTGAAATCCCCATGAGTCTGTTTATTTCTGATGCTTACGCGCAGGCTGCGGCAGCGCCCACTTCCGATCCGATCATCTCGCTGCTGCCGCTGGTTTTCATTTTTGGCTTGATGTACTTCATGGTGATAAGGCCGCAGATGAAGAAGGCCAAAGAGCACCGTGGCATGGTTGCGGCGCTGGCCAAAGGGGATGAAGTGGTCACCTCCGGCGGTATCGCCGGGCGCATCGTCGAGCTTGGCGATGCTTTTATCACGCTTGAAATTGCCGCCAACACCCTGATCAAGGTGCAGCGCCACGCGATCGGTTCGGTATTGCCCAAGGGCACACTGAAAGCGGCTTGAACTTGGCTATCCGCCTGCGGCCGGCAGCGGTTGGCACGCACCTGAGGAACTGCAATGCTCGATTCTCCACGCTGGAAAAAATATCTGATCGCGTTGATCATGGCCTTGGCGTTGTTGTACGCCTCGCCCAACTTGTTTCCGCAAGACCCAGCGGTGCAGATCGCCGGCAGCCGCACCGCAACCGTCGATGCGGCGCTCAAGGAACGGGTGCAGGGCGCGCTGGAAAAGGCCAAGGTTCGCTTCAAATTGGTCGCGCTGGAAAATGATCGCCTGCTGGTGCGGCTGTTCGATAGCGACAGCCAGCTCACCGCGAAAGATCTGATCAGCACCGAGTTGAACCCGAATGCCGACGATCCCGCTTATACGGTGGCGCTCAATCTGGCTTCGACCGTGCCCAATTGGCTGCGCCGGGTCGGTGCCCGACCGATGGCCAAAGGTCTGGACTTGCAGGGCGGCGTACACTTTCTGATGGAGGTTTCCGAGTCGGATATTCGCCATCAGGACGAAATTCGCATGGTCGATGACCTTAGTCGCCTGCTGCGCGACCAAAAGTTGCGCGGCGTGGTGACACGCGGAGTAGCTGGCCCGGTGGTGACGCTGCACAGCGCCGAGGACCGTGATCAGATGGCGCGTCTGCTGGTCAATCGCTTCGCCGGTGTGCGCTTTATCACCGGAGTGAGTACCGGACTCGAAGCGTTCCCGCTGGTGGGCAACATTTCCAAAGAAGCCGTCGCCAACGCCGTTGGTGCGGCGATCGACCAGAACTTGACCACCTTGCGGGATCGCATCAACAGCCTCGGTGTCGCCGAGCCGGTGATTCAGCGTCAGGGCATCTCCCGCATCGCCGTCGATCTGCCCGGCGTGCAGGACACCGCCGCGGCGATCAATCTGATGGGTTCGACGTCCACGCTCGAATACCACGCCGTCAACGAGGCCGCGCGCGGCAGCGCGGTGGCGCCGCCGGGCTCCAAGGTGTACACCGACCGCAATGGTCAGCCGATTGTCTTGCTGCGCCGGGTCATTGCCTCGGGCGACCAATTGACCAATGCCACGTCGATGGTGGATAGCCAAAGCGGCACGCCCACGGTCAGCGTGACGCTGAACTCGGCCGGCGCCCGCAAAATGCTCGACTTCACCCAGGACAACGTCGGCAACGGCATGGCGGTGGTGCTGATCAACAAATTGCCGGTCACCCGCACGGTGAATGGCAAAGTTGAACGGCACTTCGTCACCAAGGAAGAGGTAATCAGCGTTGCCACCATCCGCGGCGTATTTGGCGCCCAGTTCCAGACCACGGGCTTAGACTCGATGGAGGAGGCCAGCCAGCTCGCGTTGTCGTTGAAGTCCGGCTCGCTGTCGACGCCGCTGAGCATGGTGGAAGAACGCGTGATCGGGCCCAGCCTCGGCGCCGACAACATCAAGAGCGGCATGCGCGCGGTCCTGATCGGTTTTCTGGCGGTGATTGGTTTCACCATTTTCTACTACCGTTCGTTCGGTTTTTTCGGCATCGCCGGTTTGCTGTGCAACCTGGTGTTGTTGCTGGCGGTGTTGTCGGTATTCGGCGCCACGCTGACCATGCCCGGCATCGCTGGTCTGGTGCTGACTTTGGGTATGGCGATCGACGCCAACGTATTGGTCAACGAGCGCATCAAGGAAGAATTGCGCTTGGGCAACTCGCCGGCCGCGAGCATCGTCAGCGGTTACGAAAAAGCCTGGCACACGATCATCGACTCCAATCTCACCACCTTGATTGCCGGTATTGCGCTATTCGCCTTTGGTTCCGGTCCGATCCGCGGGTTTGCGCTGGTGCTGTGTGTTGGCATCCTGACGACGATGTACACGGCGGTCTCGGTTACCCATGTCCTGGTTGGCCAGGTCTATGGCGGCGGTCGCAAAATCCAGAAACTGTCCATCTAAGGCTGGGAGAAAAATCGCATGGAAATGTTCAATCCCCACTCGAAGATCGGCTTTATGCGTCTGGGTCGAGTCACCGTGATCGTGTCGCTGGTGTTGCTGGTCATATCGCTGGCATCGCTGGCTACCCGCGGCCTGAACCTGGCGCTGGACTTCACCGGCGGCGCCTTGATCGAGGTGCGCTTTGATCAGCCGATCGATACCGCCACCGTGCGCAAAGCCTTGACCGCTGGTGGTTTCGACAAGAGTGTCGTGCAGTCCTTGGGCAGCAGCCGCGAGTACGCGATTCGACTGCCACCGGAAGCGCCCATCGTGGCGCCCAAGGCTACTGCCGAAACCACCGCGGCGACGCCGCAGCCGCTGAGTGAACGGGTGATCGCGGCGCTGGCCAGTGCCGGTCGGGCGGAGCTCAAACGTTCGGAGTTCGTTGGTCCGCAAGTGGGCAAAGAACTGGTCGGGCAGGGCGTGATCGCGGTGTTGGTGGTGGCGCTCGGTATTCTGGCTTACGTCTGGTTGCGTTTTGAAACCTGGAAGTTTGGACTGGCGGCGGTTGCCTGCGACTTGCACGACGTGCTGATCGTGGTGGGCTGCTTCTCGATCTTTCAGTGGGAGTTCGATCTGACCGTGCTGGCGGCGATCCTGGCGATCATCGGATACTCGATCAACGACACCATCGTCGTTTTCGACCGCATCCGCGAAATGTTTCGTTCTGCCCACAAACTGGAGCCGGAAGCGGTGCTGGACAAGGCAATCAACACCACCTTGTCGCGCACTTCCGTAACTGCGTTGACCACTTTTCTGACGGTGACCGCGTTGTTCTTTTTGGGCGGCCCGGCGGTGCATGGTTTTGCGCTGGCGCTGATGATCGGTATCGCGCTTGGCGTTTTGTCGTCGATCTTCTTTGCCAGCCCGCTGCTCAACCTGATGCACACCACCAAACACGATTTGTTGCCGCGCGCCCGTAGCGAGGAAGCGCTGAATCGTCGTCCTTGAGATGGCACAGTTGCGGCCATTGAGCTTGGGCACGTTGCTCGCGACGGCCCAGGTGGCTGTGCGAAAGCGGCCTCAGCCAAGCCCATGCTGATCATCGGCATTGACGGTTTAACGCTCACTGCGGATGCCGCCGTGCAGTTGCGCTCGCCCGCGGTGTGCGGCGTCATTCTGTTCTCGCGCAATTTTCAATCACGCGCGCAGATCGTCGACTTGATCGGCCAGATTCGCGCCTTGCGACCGGCACCATTTCTGATTACCGTCGATCAAGAAGGCGGCCCGGTGCAGCGTTTTCGCGAGGGCTTTAGTATCTTGCCCGCGCTCGCCAGCCTCGGCACGCACTACCAGTTTGCTGCTGCACAAGCGCTGGCACTGGCCGAGCGCCACGCCTGGTTGATGGCCAGCGAACTACTGGCGGTGGGGATCGATCTCAGCTTCGCGCCGGTGGTCGATCTCAAACGCGGCAACCGCGCCATTGGTGAGCGCGCGTTCCATGCGGATCCGGCGGTAGTCGCGGCGTTTGCTGCCGCCTATGTGCGTGGTTTGGCAGCGGCCGGCATGGCCGCTACGCTCAAGCATTTTCCGGGCCATGGTTCGGTGCTCGAAGATACCCATTTCGATGCTGCCTGCGATCCGCGTGCGGCCGCGTCGATCGAGCGCGAAGACCTGTATCCGTTTCGCGCTGGCCTCGCCGCCGGTGCCGAAGCGGTGATGATGGCGCACGTCAGTTATCCGGCCGTTTGTGCCGAACCCGCAGGCTATTCGCGCCATTGGATCGGGCAGGTATTGCGCCGCGATTGGCAGTTTGGCGGCATCGTTTTCAGCGACGACATCGGCATGGCCGCGGCCGAATCGGTCGGCGCGATCCAGGCGCGCATCGACGCCCATCTGGACGCCGGTTGTGACATCGTGCTGGTGTGCGCCCCCAGTCTGGTCGACGAGGCGATCGCCGCAGTGGCGGCGCGACCACCACTGGCGCCGGAGCGCTTGGCCAAGCTTTCCGCGCGGCAACACCCGGATTGGACGGCGCTCACCCACAGCGCTGCCTGGCGCGACACCCAACAAGCGCTTAGCGTCCTCACTTCAGTCAAAGGATCTCCATGAGCAGCAGTGATTTTAGAACCGCCCTCGGCAACTCCGATCTTCTGTTCGATCATGCGGCATTGGTCGCCGCCATCCAGCGCATCGGCACGGCGATTGATCGGCACTACCAGGCCGCCCAGCGGACGCCGGTTTTCCTCACCGTGATGAATGGCGGTCTGATTCTGGCCGGTCATCTGGCGCTCGCCTGCCGCAGTGACTTCCGGTTCGATTATGTGCACGCCACCCGTTATCGCAGCGGCACCGAAGGCGCGCAATTGCAGTGGGTGGCGACGCCGCGCACGGCGCTGGCCGGGCGCCAAGTGCTGCTGGTCGATGACATTCTCGATGAAGGCAAAACCTTGAAAGAGATCCGCCAATGGTGTCTTGACCACGGTGCCGCCGAAGTCGCCATCGCGGTGTTGTGCCGCAAGGATCACGACCGTTGTGTCGGCGGCATTGCGGCAGATTTCACCGGCGTGATCGTGCCCGACCGCTACGTCTACGGTTTTGGCATGGATTACCAAGAGCACGGCCGCAATCTCGATGGTATCTACGCGCTGCGCTGATCGGAGCCAAGCCATGAGGATCGATCTCGCCGTCATCGGCGGCAGTGGTCTCTACCAATTCGAAGGGCTGCAAAACGCTCAGCGACAAACGCTGGACACGCCCTATGGCGCGCCCTCGGCGGCGCTGGTCATCGGTACCCTCGGCGATCATCGAGTGGCGTTTCTGGCCCGGCATGGCGAGCACCACGAGATCGCTCCGCACCGGGTGAACTACCGCGCCAATATCCACGCCTTGCAGCAGATCGGCGCGCGCCGCATCATTGCCGTCAATGCTGTCGGCGGCATCCGCAACGACCTGGCACCGCGCACGCTGGCCGTACCCGCGCAACTGATCGACTACACCCACGGCCGCCTGAGCAGTTTTTCCGACCACCCCGGCAGCACAGTCGAGCACGTCGATTTTTCCGAGCCGTACACCGCATCGCTACGCCAAAGTCTGCTCGCTGCCGGTCGTCAGCTCGGCATCGCTCTGGTCGACGGCGGCTGCTACGCCGCCACCCAGGGCCCGCGCTTGGAAACCATCGCCGAAGTCCAAAGGCTGCGGCGCGATGGCTGCGACCTGGTCGGCATGACCGGCATGCCCGAAGCCGTGCTCGCCCGCGAACTCGGCATCGACTACGCCGCGCTCTGCCTGGTCGCCAACTGGGCCGCCGGCTGTGGTGCTGCCGGTGGCGGTGACACTGCGTCATCACCAAGCGCCATCAGCATCGACGAGATCTTCGCCATCCTGAAAGAATGCACCAGCAAAGTACCGGCGCTGATTCGCGCTGTGCTGGCGCTGGATCGCCGGTGAGCAGCGCGCAAAAATAACCTGATCAGCGTGCTGGGCTGTGGTCCCGACGGCGCCTTGCCGAAGGGCTAATCCGGTTCGACGATGCGCCCGCTTTTTCACCACGCTGGGCAGACCAAAATCTGCGCCATTTGGCCCAAGTCAGGTTCGCGCGTCGCGTCTGCGATGGGAGCATCCGAATGCCGTTAGTTCAAGCGTAGTTCAAGCGCAGGGTGGGTGCATTCGTCGCTGGCGCACAACGACAGCGATCATCGGGACTGCATCATGCCGCCCGGGCCTGCACCCGGGCTTCGATGCTGGCGCCATGTTGGCGGCGAACGACGCGAAGATCGTAGTCGGTTTGCAGAGTGAGCCAGAGTTGGGCACCGGTGCCAAAGTACCGGGAGAGACGCAGTGCGGTGTCGGCGGTGATCGCCCGTTTGCCGTTGACGATGGCACTGATGCGATTGGGTGGCACGTCAAGACTGCGCGCCAGCGCGTTGATGCTGATGGCGAGCGGCCGCATGAATTCCTCGTAGAGGATTTCACCGGGCGGGATCGGGCTGATTGAATCACTGTTCATGGAGTTTTCTCAGTGGTAGTCGGTGATTTCAACTTCGTGTGCATTGCCGTCATCCCAGCGAAAACAAATGCGCCACTGGTCGTTGATACGAATGCTGTGCTGGCCCTTGCGATCATTACGCAATGCTTCAAGGTGGTTGCCGGGTGGCAAGCGCAACTGCTCAAGTGTGCTGGCAGCATTCAGATAAAGCAGCCTGCGTCTGGCCTGGCGTTCGATGGAACGCCAGCGGGTCACGGATTGGTCATCAAACAATGCTGCCACTTGCTGGTTCGTGAAAGAAACGATCATGCACAAATGCTATGACGTGTTACGTCACACGTCAAGTCTGATCGGCCACGGCGGAAGCGGCCAACTCAGCAGCCTGTTATGAATCCATGGTGATGACCCGGACTGCGCACAGTTGCGAACAGGGAGAAAACCGGTAGCCGTTGGTCGGTTCGAGCGCTGAGTGTTGAGCGAGTTTGGACTTGAAAGCAGCGCTGCGCTATTTGGCCTTCAGCCGCGCCACCAGGGCGTGCAGGCTGGCTTGGGTTTCGCTGCTGAACCAGCCATCGGCGAATTGTTCGACCGGGAAACGGCCCGGGTCGCCCATCAGGTCAGCGAGGTCGCGGCGGGCGATGCGGCGGGTGCTGGACATGGCCTCGGCGGGTAGCGCCAAATGCTGCTGGCACCAGTGCAAGGCGCGGCCGATCACTTGTTCGGGCGCGGCCAGTTCATCGACCAGGCCGATCGCCAAGGCTTCGGCGGGCTCTACCATGGCGCCGGCGACCATCAGGCGTTCGGCGCGGTGCGCTCCGAGCAGGCGTTTGTAGGCGAGTTGAATCACTTCGGGTACGGTCAGGCCGACTTGCACTTCGTTGAGGCCGATGCGATAGGCACCGCTGGCCATCACCCGGTAGTCGCAGAAAATGGCGAGCACCGCACCGCCAGCGGGAGCGTGACCGGTGATGGCGGCGACGATGGGAATCGGCGAGCGTGCGATGGCGGCCATCAGATCGAAAAAATCATTCCAGAACGCGATGATGCCGCTGCGGTCGAGTTTGAGCAGGCTCGGCGCATCGAGCCCGGCCGAAAACAGGCCGGGCGCACCGCTCAGGATGAGCGCACGGCTGCCCTGCGCGGGCGCGTTACGGATGGCATCGAGCAGGGTGCGGGTCAATTCTGGCGAGATGGCGTTGACCGGTGGACGGGCGAGCTTCAGCTCAAGGGTGCGGTCGTGGACGATGGGTTCGATCATGGAGATGGGCCTGCGTTGGGTGGATTAAGTCGTGCGAAATGTATCATGCACGTTGCCGTCTTCCGAGCAGAGGAAAAGTCATGCGTAGATTTCTGTTGGCAATCGGTTTGAGTTTGCTCGCGGCGTCGGCGAGTGCCAGCGCGGCCGCCGATTGGGTGGTGACGGCGGCGTGGATTCCGCTGCTACCGCCGCCCGCGCGAATGCAGGCGGGCTATGCCACGCTGCGCAATGACAGCGCCAGCGATCTGGTTATCGTCGCGGCCAGCAGCGCCGAGTTCGCGTCGGTGTCGCTGCACCAATCGCGGATCGAGGACGGCGTGGCGCAGATGTCGCCGCTGGCCGCAGTCACCATTCCCGCGCATGGCAGTTTTCGATTTGAACCGGGCGCGGCGCATCTGATGTTGATGGGGCCGAAGCGGGCGTTCGCCAGCGGCGATCAGGTGCAGATCGAGTTTGAACTTCAGGATGGTCGGCGACTTCCGGTGGCGTTTACCGTCGGTAGTCGGCCGACGCCGTAGCGCGCGTGCTCCGAAGTCGCGAAGCGCGAATTTGGAGTGCGGGAGCTTGCTCCCGCTTTGCTTTCTCGCGGGGTGGTGATTACCGCGAGGTCGTAGGGTGGGTGCAACCCACCATGGCTCGGCGTTTCAGAACGGTGGGTTGTACCCACCCTACGCTTTGGTCTTCCCGGTTTTGCCTGATGCGGATTTCGCGCGCTTGCTGCCAACGCGGGGCGATGCGCTGGGCAGCGGTGCCAGTACCCGTGTCAGGAAGCGCCCGGTGTGCGATGCCGCATTGGCCGCAATCGCTTCCGGCGGGCCTTCGGCGATGATGCGGCCGCCTTGATCGCCCCCTTCCGGACCCAAGTCGATCACCCAATCGGCGGTCTTGATGACGTCGAGATTGTGCTCGATCACGACCACGGTGTTGCCGGCATCACTGAGCCGATGCAGCACGTCGAGCAATTGCGCGATGTCGTGAAAGTGCAGGCCGGTGGTCGGTTCATCGAGGATATACAGGGTGCGTCCGGTATCGCGTTTGGAGAGTTCGCGCGACAGCTTTACCCGCTGCGCTTCGCCGCCCGACAACGTGGTCGCGCTCTGCCCGAGTTTGACGTAAGACAGACCCACCGCCATCAGCGTTTCCAGCTTGCGTGCCAGCACCGGCACCGGTGCAAACAGTTGCCGGGCGTCCTCGACGGTGAGCGCCAACACGTCGGCAATATTGTGGCCCTTGTATTGAATCTCCAGCGTCTCGCGGTTGTAGCGCAGCCCGCAACACAGATCGCAGGGCACGTAGACATCGGGCAAGAAATGCATCTCGACCTTGATCAGACCATCGCCCTGGCAGGCTTCGCAGCGCCCGCCCTTGACGTTGAAGCTGAAGCGCCCCGGGCCATAGCCGCGAACCCGCGCCTCCGGCACCTGCGCAAACAGTTCGCGCAGCGGGGCGAACAGACCGGTGTAGGTGGCCGGGTTGGATCGCGGAGTGCGGCCGATCGGTGACTGATCGATATCCACCACCTTGTCGAAATGTTCGATGCCCTGCACCGATCGATACGGTGCCGCGGGTTCGCTGGCGCCGTTGAGTTCGGCCGCGGCGATCCGGTACAGCGTGTCGTTGATCAGCGTCGATTTTCCGGAGCCGGAGACGCCGGTAATGCAGGTGAACAATCCTGCCGGAATATGCAGATCGACGTTGTGCAAGTTGTTGCCACTGGCACCCAGCACCGACAACATCAACTTGGGATTGGGCAGACGACGCTGGGCGGGTAGTTCGATGCGCTTGCGCCCGGATAGATAGTCGCCGGTTAATGACCGCGTGGCGGCGATGATGTCTTCGACCCGGCCCTGGGCGAC
This sequence comes from Lysobacterales bacterium CG02_land_8_20_14_3_00_62_12, assembly GCA_002785585.1. Classification (GTDB taxonomy): domain Bacteria; phylum Pseudomonadota; class Gammaproteobacteria; order Xanthomonadales; family Ahniellaceae; genus 0-14-3-00-62-12. The sequence continues at coordinate 1,881 of PEUI01000380.1, read as the reverse complement.
GATTTCGCCGCCGTGCACCCCCGCCGCCGGGCCGATATCCAGCACATGATCGGCGGCGCGGATCGCCTCTTCATCGTGCTCGACGACGATCACCGTGTTGCCGAGATCGCGCAGCCGGGTCAGCGTGCCGAGCAGACGTTCGTTGTCGCGCTGGTGCAGGCCGATAGACGGCTCATCGAGCACATACATCACCCCGACCAGCCCAGCGCCGATCTGCGAAGCGAGCCGGATGCGCTGGGCTTCACCGCCGGAGAGGGTATCGGCGGTGCGCGCCAGGCTTAGATAATTCAGCCCGACATCGATCAAAAAACGCAGGCGCAGCGCAATTTCCTTGACGATCTTTTGGGCGATTTCGCCGCGCCAGCCGCTCAGACTCAACTGGCTGACAAAGGTCATGGCGGCGTCGATCGGCAGCGCGCTGAGTTCCGGCAACGAACGCTCGCCGACAAAAACATTGCGCGCCGAGCGGTTCAAGCGTTGGCCGCCGCATTCCTTGCACGGTTGCTCACTGATGAACTTGGCGAGTTCTTCGCGCACCACCGGTGAATCGGTCTCGCGATAGCGGCGTTCCAGATTCGGCAGAATGCCTTCGAACCGATGCTTGCGGGCAACCGTGCCGCCGCTCTCGGTCAGGTAGCGAAACTCAATTTCGGTGTCGCCGCTGCCGTGCAGGATGGCTTCGCGGATCGCGGCGGGCAGTTCCTGCCAGGGCGTCTCCACCGCAAAAGCGTAGTGCCGTGCCAACGATTGAATCATCTGAAAATAGTAAGCGTTGCGCCGATCCCAGCCGCGCACCGCGCCGCTGGCGAGGCCGAGCTCGGCGTGAACCACCACCCGCGCCGGGTCAAAGAATTGCGACACGCCGAGACCATCGCACGTGGCGCAGGCACCCATTGGCGAATTGAACGAGAACAACCGCGGCTCCAGTTCCGACAACGAGTAATCGCAGATCGGGCAGGAGTACTTGGACGAGTACAGGGTTTCCGGCGCTGCGCTGTCGTCCATGTCTACCAGGCGGACGATGCCGTCGCCCAACTTCAACGCGGTCTCAAACGATTCGGCGAGGCGCTGCTTGATTTCGGGTTTGGGCCGAAACCGATCGACCACCGCTTCGATCGTGTGCTTCTGCCGCAACGGCAGTTCCGGCACCGCGTCGAGTTCGTGCAAAGTGCCGTTGACGCGGGCGCGCACAAAGCCCTGGCTGCGCAGTTGATCGAACACTTGCAGATGCTCGCCCTTGCGGTCGCGCACCACCGGCGCCAGCAACAGGTAGCGGTGTCCGCTGTCCAGTGCCAGCGTGGCATCGACCATCTGCGACACCGTTTGCGCGGCCAGCGGCTGGCCGTGCTCCGGGCAGCGCGGGGTGCCGGTGCGGGCAAACAGCAGCCGCAGATAATCGTGGATCTCGGTGATCGTGCCGACCGTCGAGCGCGGATTGTGCGAGGTCGATTTTTGTTCGATCGAGATGGCGGGCGACAAGCCTTCGATGTGATCGACATCGGGTTTTTCCATCATTGACAGAAATTGCCGCGCATACGAAGACAGCGATTCGACATAGCGGCGCTGGCCTTCGGCATAAATCGTATCGAAGGCGAGCGAACTCTTGCCGGACCCGGATAGCCCGGTGATGACGATCAAGCGATCACGCGGCAGATCGACGTCGATGTTCTTCAGATTGTGCGTGCGTGCGCCGCGGATGCGGATCGTGTCCAAGGCCATGGCGGTTTCCGGTCAAACCCACACCATAGCCCGGAGCGGCGCTCGCGGCAATGCGCTGGGTGGACATGCGCTGGGTTCGCCAATGCGCTGGCGGAACGAGAACAGCGGCGGCAAGCCGCCGCACTCCAAAGGGACCGCGCTCTGGAAGTAGCGGCGCTCTGG
>PEUI01000020.1 GCA_002785585.1 Lysobacterales bacterium CG02_land_8_20_14_3_00_62_12 | reverse complement strand
CGAAATCGTAGGCCATGATTTTTTCTGGTTCCTGCAAGAAGTTGCCTTGTACAAAGCCGATGCCGCAGGAAAACAGGATCGACATGCTTGCCGCGTCTTCGACGAACTCGGCAATGGTGACCTTTCCCATGGCGCGCGCCTGATCACAGATTTCGCGTACTTTGTCCTGGTTGTCTTTGTGTTTGGGCAGTTCCGCCATGAAGGTGCGGTCCACTTTGAGGTAGTTGGCAGCCACATGCTTGAGTAGTTGAAACGAATTGAGCCCGCTGCCGAATTGCTCGATTGCGAAGCCGCTGTGCAACTGCTCCAAGCCTTTTTGAAAGCGGCGGACGTTGTTGAGATTGGTCACTATTTTGCTTTCCGGCATCCCGAAGACCAGGGCATCGCCACGCAGTCGTGCCGCCTGTAGTTGGCCGGCGATCCAGCCGGGCAGGTTGGCGTCATCGACCGATTGCGGCGTGACCTTGAGAAAAAACGTGCATTTGCGGCCTTCGCGTTCGCGCTCGGCGAGCACCTTGATGGCATGGGCGATGACCCAGCGATCGATCATCGGCATCAGGTTGTTGCGCTCGGCCACCGGCAAAAAGAAGGCCGGACCGATCTCGCCCTTGGGGCCGTTCAGGCGCAGCAGCACTTCATAAAACTCGCCTTCGGCGCCAGCGATGCTGATGACCGGCTGAAAGAACAACGAGAAACCGTCGTGGGCGAGGGCGTCTTTGACCAGGTTGAGCCAGGCGCGCTGCTTGTCGGCATCGGCTTTGTCCTGCGCCGAGGGATCGAAAATGATGCTGCGATTGCCGCCTTCCAGGTGGGCGCTGCGGACCGCGTTGCTGGCCTCGCCCATGATGGTGTTGGCGTTGGCGATTTTTTCGCCGACGAAGACCATGCCTTGACTGGCGGTGAGGTTGACCGATTGCTGGTTCAGATCGAACACATTGGATTCAAACGTCAGGCGAATTTTCTCTGCCACCGCTTGCGCAGCGAGGTGGCTGACGCCAGGGAAAATCACGGCAAAAGTGTGCTCGCCGATCCGTGCGGGAATGTCGGTGGCGCTGAGATCTTTGCGGATCAGCAGCGCCATGTCGGCGAGCAACAGATCGGCGTTGCCCATGCCGACGTTTTCCAGCACCTTGCTGAAGTTGTCGGGTTCGATCAGCAGCACGGTCAGATCGGTACGGCCGGTGCCGGCCTGCGCGGCGACGGTGTCGATCTCGGCCAGAAAGTGCTGGCGGTTGAATAGACCGGTGACCAAATCCTGTTGCCGCAAGCGCAGCAGTTCTGCGGTTTGTTCGGCATTCATTTCCTGACGGTGGATGGTGATTTGCAGGCAGGGCTCGCTCTCGAAGGTGGCTTCGGCCAAGTCCATGACGGCGGCAAATTTGCTGCCGTCGGCATGGCGCGCTTCCATATCCAGATGCGCCGGTGGTTTCTCGCCCTTGTTGACCTTTTTCAGCAGGGTCTTCATTTCGTCGATGTGCTTGGGCGTCACCATGTCGAGAATGGACAGGCCCGACAGGTCTTCAAATTCGTCGTAACCGAACATATCCAGGTAGGCCTTGTTGGCGCGAACGTGCAGGCCCTCGTGCAGAAACGCGATCGGGTCGCGGGAGGATTCCAACAGCGCATCGGACCGGCGTTCAACCTCGCGCAGACTGGCTTCGAGGCGGCGCACGGTGCGCCGCGAGTTGAGATCGGCAAATTCGGTGCGGACCACTTGCTGCACTTGCTCCGGCCGCGACAGCACGGCGATACCGCGGGCACCGGCGGCAAACGCCATCAGGAAGCAGGTCTCGTCCAGGCTTTGGCACACCGGGATGACCGGGATGTCCTTGCCGGTGGCGGTGACCAGCGCCATCGCTTGAGCGAACTCGGGCTTTTGGTTGTTCATGCCGAGCAGCACCAGATCCGGGGCCGCGTCTATCAACTGTTTCTTCACCGCCGCCGCCGAATCGGCGCGGTTGGCGCGCACTGGAATACCGCCGTTTCTGAGCATGCTGACCAGTTGCTCGGCGGTATCCATCGAGTCTTCAATCAACAGGATACGGATGACTTGATCTTGTTTGGCCATAACGGGTCGAACTGGGGATAGCGCTACTTTAACGCCATCGCGGAAAAAGTTGCTGGAACCGTGCCCGCCCGCGCGGCACTGGCTTGGCCCGGCGCCAGCAGATGCAGGGGCGTTTTGTGGCTTTGGCCGGCCTGTTCACGCACAAACCGTGGCAACAGATAGCCGGGCAGGCGCGCCCGTAGCGCTTGCTCGATCGTTATCGCGGTGGCTTCGGCCACCTCGAAATGGGCGCTGCCCTGGACCCGATCCAACAGGTGCACGTAATACGGCACGATGCCAGCTGCAAACAAGGCCGCCGACAAATCCGCCAGGGTGTCCACCGAATCGTTGACCCCGCTGAGCAACACCGACTGATTGAACACGACGGCGCCACTGTCGCGCAGCCGAGCGACCGCCGTGCGCAGCTCCTGATGGATTTCCTGAGCGTGGTTGATGTGCAGCACGATCGCCAGCGGCCACGGTAGTTGTTGCAGCCAGGCGCAGAGCGCGTCATCGACCCGCGCCGGCAACACCACCGGCAGGCGGGTATGGATCCGCAGGCGCCGCAAGTGCCGGATGTCGGCAAGGCCACTGGTGAGTTCGCGCAGCTTGTCGGTCGCCAGCGCCAGCGGGTCGCCGCCGCTCAACAAAAGTTCTTCAATGCTGGCATCGGCGCGCACGGTGGCGATGGCCGCTTGCCAGTGGTCGCGGGCGGCGGTTTCCTGCTGGTAAGGAAAGTGACGACGAAAACAGTAGCGGCAATGCACGGCGCAGCTACCGGTGGCAATCAACAGGGCGCGGCCGGGGTATTTGTGGAGGACGCCGGTGTCCACGCGGCTGGCCAGATCGCCGACCGCATCCAGCGCGAAACCGGGGGCGCGCAAGCGCTCTTCGCGCACTGGCAGTACTTGCCGCAACAGCGGGTCGTTGATCGCGCCTAAGCGCATTCGCGCAACATAGTTGCGCGGCACGCGCAGGGGAAACTCGCCGTCCTGCGGGCGGATGACGCGATCAGCGAACGCTTCGAGATGCAACATTCGC
>PEUI01000117.1:980-3146 GCA_002785585.1 Lysobacterales bacterium CG02_land_8_20_14_3_00_62_12 | reverse complement strand
CGGGCGCAGCTTCGCTGATCGTGCCGCGCAAATCCACCCGGTCGCCGACCGCTACCGTCGGCAGGGTGGAAGTAAATACGAACATCGCATCCGAAGTGGCCAGCAGCGGGTCCGGCGTTGGGTCCTGCACAAAAAATCCGTTCGATACCAGCCCGGTCACCACGCTATCCAGAATGGTCGCGTCGGTGTTGTTGAACGGACTCTGGAAGCCCAGGCCCTGGATCTCGGCGATGGTTCGCACCGGTGCGGTGTCGTCGTCGGTGATGGTGCCGGTGGCATGTGGGTTGGCGATGCTGACATTGGTGCCGGTGGCATTGCTCAGATTGACGAAGTAGGTTTCGTCGGTTTCGGCAGTCAAGTCGCCGATGATGGTTACCGGTATCGAGTGATTCGACTCGCCTTCCAGAAAGGTTACCGTGCCGCTGTTGCTGGTGTAATCGCTGGGCGCGATGGCGGTGTTGTTGGCGGTGGCAAAGTTCACCGTAACGGAACCGTAGCCAACCGGCACCGGGGCTGCCAGCGATACGGTGAAGCTGGCGGTGCTGCTGCCGACATCGCCTTCGTTGATCGCCAAATCATCGATGCTCAAGCTCTGATTGATGTCGTCGTCGATGATGTCTACTTGGCCGGTGCCATCGCCGATCAAAGCGCCGCCGGTGGCATTGGAGGCTTCCAGCGTGAAACGCTCGGTCGCTTCCAAAACCGTATCCGCCAGAATGGTGACGTTGACGACTTGCGTCAGCGTGCCGGGCCCAAACGACAGCGTCGTCGTTGGCAGCGCGGTAAAGTCACCAGCGCCCGCGGTGCCGGCCAGGGTGGCCACATCCAGACTAACTGGGCCGGCCGGTGCCGGTGCCAGCGTAATCAGGAAACTGGCGGTAACGACCCCTTGCCCATTGTCCTCGGTGACATCGCTGGCATCGCTGACGACAAAGGTGGGGGTGGTCGGAAAGTCGTCGTTTTGTATGGTGCCGGTGGCGACAAAATCGTTGCCGGTGGCAGCGACCGGGCTGGCGGCACTGAGGGTAAACGTGAACGTCTCATTGCTTTCAATATCGGTATCGCCATTGATCGTGACTACGTGCAGCGACGAGCTCGATCCGGCGATGATGCCACCAGCGGCGCCGATGATGCCGACATAGTCAATGCCTGCCGTGGCGGAACCGTCGCTGGTATCGAAGTTGTAGCCGAAACCGCCAGCGGGCGCTTCACGGTCAAGCTGCACCGTGAAGGTAAGATTCTGCGTACCGCTATCGCCTTCGACAATGGCTACGTCCGCCACCGTTACCGTTGGCGTGTCATCGTCGTTGATGGTGCCGGTCGCGGTGCTGGGCGCTCCCAGATCGTAGTCCACGCCATCGAGCAAATTAACCGTGAAGTCTTCATTGGCCTCGGCATTCTTGTCGCAGCCAATCACCACCGTCGCCGTGCCGGTGGTCGCCGCTGCGGCGATGCTGGCGCTGCCGGCAATCACTTGCGTGTAATCGCCATCAGCCAAAGTGGCGGTGCCATCGGCGGTGCTGTAGGTAAACGTTATGCCACCCGCCGGCGCCGGACTGCTGGCGGTCACCGTGAAATTGAAGTTGGTGCCCACGCAGCCGGGCGAATCGCCCTCATTGGCGGTGACATTGCTGATGCTGAGGGTGGGGGTGCCATTGACCGGGGCCGGGCAAGCGCTATTGGCGGCGACATTGACCGTGCCCGGGGTAATGCAGCGCAGAGAAAAATCCGCGAGGTTGTCGTTGCTGTCGCTGCCATCGGGAAAGCGCGAGTAGCCAAAGTTTTCCGTCACCGAGTCATCGGCGGGTGAGGCCGGCAGTGCGGTACCTTCGGTACAACAAGGCATCGAGCCTTCGTACGCCATGCCATCTTCATTGAGGCTGGTCGCGATAATGACCAACTGGATGCCATCGGGGGCGCCGTTCTGGATCAGGTTGCTATCCGGGGCGACATCCAGATCGCAGTTGGGGGTGTTGGTGGCATCGCCACAAATGACGTAGTAATCGCCGGCCGCCAGCATCACACTGGGCAGATTGAAGGTCTGATAGACCGCCGAGTTGCCGCCACTGATCAGCCGCAAGGAATAGGCGGACAGGTTCACCGCACCGGCTGAGGTGTTTTTTAGCTCGATGAACTCGGCGGCATCGGTGCCGATGAGGTCGTAGT
>PEUI01000117.1:0-970 GCA_002785585.1 Lysobacterales bacterium CG02_land_8_20_14_3_00_62_12 | reverse complement strand
GATGACGATGGCGGCCTGTGCCGCAGACATTCCGCAGCCGAGGGCGAGTGAGCAGCCCAACATCGATGTGAGCAGACGACGATTCATGATATCCCCGAGGATTGACTGGATTTGAAGGCGCAACATAGCAGCATATTTGGTCGGTTTCATGGCAACTTGCCGGGTACGGTTGGGTGGGGCGCAACGAGGTGAACTGGCCTGCAAAACCCCGAATTGCCGACCACGCCAGTGCTTGATCAGCGCTCCGGTCAGTGCGACTCCATTAGCCGCGATGGCGATTGGGTAGCCGTTCGTAATCGCAGCGCCGCAGCAATCCCTGCCCATCCGTATGCGCCGACATACGCCACGGCGTCTCGCCATGGAACGGATTCCAGCAGTTTCGCCACCAGCGCTCTGTTGGCCAGCGCACCTTGCAGAGGACAGCGAGAGCGATGGACAAGAACCACCCGTGCCGATTTCCCTTGCGACAACTACACTTCATCCGCAATTACTGAAGGTAGTCTCAGCTCATGAACAGTCCGATTCCAACGCTATTTGTCGTCAGAACCGAGGCCTCTCCCGGTTTCCTCGAATGAAGTCACCGCTGCAGGATCACGTTGGCTTGCAAGCGCAAGATCGTGACGCCAGCCCAAGGCTTGCCGGGTGGTGAGATCGGGGCGCTGTTGCGTTATGAAGTCTTGTACTCCTCGCACCTGTCGAATTGGCGGCAGTACGTCGCGACCTTGCGCGCGACCGTGCGACGTAGTTGCCACAGAGCCTGGTGCTGCCAAGTGTGCGGAACCAGGCGTAGCCCGGATGAAGCGCCGCGCAATCCGGGGGCTCTTGTCAAATGATGTAAATCCCGGATTGCGCTGCGCTTCATCTGGGCTACGTTGCTGGGCCGGGTCACCAGCACCGCGCAAAACGACGGGCCGAGTACGTTCCTGACCACCAGCACCGTCTACCTGAGCGGCTTCCAGACCCGCACCAG
>PEUI01000390.1 GCA_002785585.1 Lysobacterales bacterium CG02_land_8_20_14_3_00_62_12 | reverse complement strand
TGCTGCGACTTTGCAACTGCGGACAGGCGACCGCACCACTCGCGCCCACGAGCAATTCGCCGCGTACCGATATTCCGGTGACGTATTCACCGCCGACACCCAGTGACGGCGCGAGCGAAGAGATCAGCGCGAGCAATTTCCCGGATTCGAGATCGATCCGATAGAGCGGACCGTCCGGCAACCCGGCGGTCCAGAAGCTCTGCCCATCGCCGTCCAGGTTCAACGCGAACAGGCCCTCTGGGAAAAATTCGCGCCCGTTGTCGGGTTGGTAGCGGACGCGCATCCTGCCTTGCGCGTCGAAGCGCGCGACGTAGTTGTCGGTCGTACCCGAAGACCGACCGGTGGCCACCATTACGCCGCCATCTGGCAGCAGGCGCAGCGCGTAGGCGATCACACCGCTGCGATCAAGCGCCGCGAAGTCCGGCAACTGCGCATCGAGCGCCAGGTCATAACGACCGATGATCAGCGATTCCGATGTGTACATCAACGTGCGGCCATCGGTGGCGAGATCGATCCAGTCGATGCCGCGATCAAAACGTGGCCTGAAGTGCTGAACCGCCGTGCCATCGGGCCTGATCAGACTCAGTTTCGGCGCGCGTGTATCGCCGCTGCCGGATATGTCGTTGCTTTCGACTTGTCCGACCAGATAGTGCTGATCGGCGCTCGGAATCACCGATTCCGGCGCCGCCCAACCGCTGCCTAGCCTGCCGAGCAATCGGCCGCTGCGATCAAACTGGTACAGCGCCGACTGATCGAAACCGGTGACCAGCAAGCCACCGTCCGGCTGAATCGAGCTACCGGCGGTGTACTGCCCGCCACTCCCGGTCTTCAGTATCTTCTTGAGTTCGCCAGTCGGTGAAAAAACGAAGACCTGGGCACGGCCCACCGAGACCGCGATATCGCCGTTTTGCAGCAGGGCTCCCGGCTCGGGCACGGGACTTTGGGCGGAAGCCAACACGCCACCGAACAGGCCGGTGACGAACATCGCGACACGCAACGCGGAGATAGGGTGAATGGTCATGCCGTGGCTCCTGCGCTTACGGTTGACGGCAGGCGAGCTCGCCTGCCTGCCATTGGATGATGAAATCCTGGTTGCTTCCGCCTGCTGCCGACGCGAGGGTGAACTCGCCTTCGATACGCTGCCAGCCGGGCGCGAACCAGAGCTGCGGACTGGTCATGGCCGCCGACACGGTGCCGATGCCGACGCCGTCCAACGCAGTAACGGCTAGCGACACCAGCTCGGCATGGCCCGAACCACTGACGCGAACGGCGTTGCCGTAGATCAGCCCTTGCGCGCTTTGCGCTTCGCCGACCAGGTCGCCGTCGGTATCGCGGATTTGTGCCAGCAACTGGTCGCTGCCATCGCGCGTTAATTGCCAGCGATAGGTTTGTGCAGCGGCGAGCGTGATCGGCTGCGCAGGCACACTGGCGAGCGACGCACCGGCAGCTTGAACGAACACACCTTGCTGCCGTGCCATTCGCCAGCCGGCGTCGGGCAAGGCGGGTGCGAACGGCAGGTTGCCGCTCGCCACTACGCCAGCCGGGCAGACGGGTTGAGCGCTTTGGCAGAGTGTGGCCTCAAGGCTGCGTGCCAGCAGGCCAAGTTCGACCAACACCGGCTCGGTGCCGAGCGCGCTGATCTCGCGCGTGCGGCCAATGGCATCCAGCGCTTTGCCGAGTGCCGTGCTGGTTTGCGCTGCGGCGATCGCCGCCAGACTGTCGTCGATGGCACGTATCGCCAGCATGCGCTTGGCGGCGTTCTGTCCGCTCAGGTTCAATGCCAGCAATGCGGTGCGCGCGGCGTTGGCGCGAGAGGGGCTGTCAGCGCTGCGCAGTGTGAGCTGCTGCTCGACCTGCACGCCGGAAGCGTCGCTGACACTGATTTCAACGACAAACTCGCCACCGGCGGCCGGTAGGCGCAGTCCCCAATCGACGGCGCGCTCCGACTGTGGGGCAAGTTCCAGCGTCCAGGTCGCGGCGTCGCTACCGAGCGTATCCGGGCGATCCAGTCCGGGCACGAAGGCGAGCGCTTGCGGCCATTGTCCACGCAAGGTCAGCGTCTGGGTCGTGTTCGCGGTATTGCGCACGACGCTGGTCAAGCCGACACTTGTCCCGGCGGCCAACGGTTCCGTCAGCAGAGCTGGCGCGGTCGCGAACAGGGCGTCGATCTGGTCGAACAAGGCCTGATTTTGATTGGCGGCGTCATCGGCGTCATCGTCGCCATCGTCGCCATCGTCGTCATCGTCGTCATCGTCGTCATCGTCGCCATCGCCATCGCCATCGTCATCGTCATCGTCGTCATCGTCCTGATCGACGGCACGCGCTGCCTCAACCCAGTCGAAGGCGAACCAGAGCGCCGTTCCGAGTGCATTGCGCTGGCGCAGTACGGCCGCATCGACACTGCCGTCATTGAAATAGCCAAGCACCTCGGCGCCATTGCTGTGGATGCGGCGTGCGGCAGCCACGGCCGGAAATCCGAAGAGGTGGCCGTCGCCGCTGGTCCAGCTCACCGGCACCGCATCGCTCAATCGACCGGTGCTCTGGGCGCCAAGATAGGTATCCAGACCATGATTGCGCTCGTCGTGGCGCGCATCCACGATCAGCGCGTGTCCGTGCAACAGGTTGGCGCCGATCTCATCGATGCTGGCTTTGCTCAAGTGGCCGACGCCACCGGAAATCCAGTAAGTGTTGTAGAGACCACAGCGCAAGGCCGCCAGGAAATCGGCGTCGCTATGCACGATGCGATGCTCGATGCCGCGCCGGTTCAGCAAGCCATGCAGGTACAGGCTGCGCTCCGTGGCACAAGCAGCTTCGTTTTGCGGCGGCGCCGGATTGTCGCAGCTCATCCAGATCAGAACCCGGTGATCCCTGGTCAGATCAGTGTCGACTTCGAATTCGGCGATCCCGCTGCGCACCGTGAGCGTGACCGCGGCACTCGTGGTCGTGCCGCCACGATCATCGGTGGCGATGGCGGTAAGGACCACGGTACCGACCGTGCTCGCCGGGTAGGCGACAGCATGCGGGCCGCTACCGGTGACCACGCCGATGGATTGGCCATTGGCGAAGAACTCGACCTGGGT
>PEUI01000044.1 GCA_002785585.1 Lysobacterales bacterium CG02_land_8_20_14_3_00_62_12 | reverse complement strand
AATGGAGCTCGTCATGCGTTTATCGATTCGTACTTTGCTATTGCTTGCCAGCTGTTTTGCCACCGGTGCGGCGTGTGCGCGCAATTCGGTGGTGTCAGTGAACCTGAGGGACACCATTGCTGCTGCCAAGTCGGCGGGTCAGATCGACGGCAGTGTCAGTTTTTATCTGGCTGGAGAAGCGACCCCGATGATCTTGGAGCGAATGGGCGAGGGCGTTACCAATCGCAAGACCAACGCCGCCGGCAAAAGTGACGCGAAAGCGTGCCGTTGGGTGCTGATCACCGCCCTGCTGGCCCTGCAAAACGAAGCCCGCGCCAGGGGCGCCAACGCTGTGGTCGAGATCATCAGTTATTACAAAAAGCAGCGGCAAGCGGATCCGGTCACCGTGCAATGCCACGCCGGTGCGTTCGTCGCTGGCATCGCGCTCAAGGGCAAATACGCAAAAGTCCAAGGACACTGAGTGGGCATGGGCGCGGCCACGGTCCGCTTGGCGCTGCTCTCAAAGTTTTCGCCAGCGGCCGAAGCCGAGGTATTGACTTGGCTCAATCGGCAGGAGCGTGACCGCTTGGCGCTGATCACGGCGCCAACGCGCAGGCGCCAGTTCCTTGCCGGACACGGTTTGGCCAGACATCTGGCCGCCGCCATCGGTGGCGGCGAGGCGGCGGCCTGGGGGCTCTGCTGCGGCCCGCACGGCGCGCCCATTTTGCTGGCGCCGAAGCGCGCTCGGTGCGTGCTCTCGGTCTCCTTGAGCCACCGCGGCGACTGGGTAGGATGCGCCATTGCCGGCACCGCGATCGGGCTGGATCTGGAAGTTGACGCGCGCCCGCGGGATTTCGTGCAAATGGCGAAGTTGAGTTTTTCGCCGGATGAAAATACTGCGCTGCAAAAGGCGCCACTGGCAGAGCGAAGTGATCGCTTCTACACCTATTGGACCTTGAAGGAAGCACAGGCCAAATATCTGGGCACTGGTTGGTGTGCTGGGTTCTCGCGCCAGCAGACTTTTCGGCGCTGTAGCGCCGAAACAGCGCAGGCGATCAACGGCAACCAGGGCGGACTTCACTGGGCGGTATTCGGCGAACCTGGCCTGCGGGTGCAATTTGATTCGGCTACTGTCGACTTGGCCGAATCGCGTTGTTGGTCGCCCACTTTGGCGACGGCTGATCCAGACAACCAGGCGCTGGCAGGAGTTGCCAGCGTAGTTCGGTGAGGTGGCGGGCGGCGTTGTGGTTTCAAGCCGCCGCGGCAGTAAAATCCAGCGCGCGATTGCGCACCAGTGGCCGAGGATTCCATCATGATCGGTTGCACTGGCTGGCCAACGAGAAGCAAATGAACGATCCCTTGATCGCACCCGGCGCCGCCGGCTTCAGCTTTCCCGGCTGTTTTGAGCTGACTGCGTTTGCCTTGGCGGAGGCGGACTTGACGACGGAGATTCCGCAGTTGCTGGCGGCGCGCGAGTTGAGTTTGCTGGCCGGTGCGCTCGGTTGTCGGCCCTCGACGGGTGGCAAATACGTGTCGATCACATTGAGTTTCCTCTGCCCGGATCGCGCGACTTACGATGCCATCGTCGCCGATCTGCGGGCGCATCCGGCGGTGAAATGGCTGCTGTGATGAGCGCCCGCCAACGCCTGGCTGAGCGCCGATGAAGGCGCTGCCGATGGTCCGCGTTCGGTATTTGGGCCGTCAGCCGTATGCGCCGGTGTGGCGGGCGATGCAGCGCTTTACCGATCTCCGCGATGCGCACACCTTGGATGAAATCTGGCTGCTCGAACACGATCCGATCTTTACCCTGGGCCAGGCCGGCAAGCCCGAGCATGTGTTGGCGGCGGGCGATATTCCGGTGCTGCCGGTGGATCGCGGCGGACAGGTGACCTATCACGGTCCCGGCCAGATTGTGCTGTATCCGCTGATCGATCTGCGGCGGCTTGGCTTTGGCGTCAAACAGCTGGTGTCGCGGATCGAGCAGGCGATCATCGATACTTGCGCGCATTACGGCGTCAGCGCCGAGCGGCGTGACGGCGCGCCGGGGGTTTATGTCGGTGCGGCCAAGATCGCGGCGCTCGGTTTGCGGGTGCGTCGTGGCTGCGTGTTTCATGGCCTGGCGTTCAATATCGGCATGGATCTGACGCCGTTTCTGCGGATCAATCCCTGCGGCTATCAGGGGCTGGCGGTGACCCAGCTGTTAGACTGCGGCGGATCGGGTGAGACCGCCGTCGTGGCACCGGTGCTGGTGGCAGCGCTGGTCCGTGGTTTTGGGCTCGATCCGCAAACCGCACCGTCCGAACTGCCCGTGATGCCCTAGCCGATGAAGCCACTGCCTGCCAACAAATCGATTCCGATCAGCGTTGTCGATACGGCGCCAGCGGCGCCGCTGCTGGTCGGTGAAAAACAACTCGCGCGCGACAAGATCGCCCGCAACCCGGTGACCTTCGACGCCAGTCGCCCGCTGTTGCGCAAGCCGGACTGGATCCGGGTGCGCATTCCCAGTTCCAACGCGGTCGGCCTGCTCAAGGCGCGTTTGCGGCAGAGCGCCTTGGTTACCGTCTGCGAAGAAGCCAGTTGCCCGAATATCCACGAGTGTTTTTCCAAAGGCACCGCCACCTTCATGATTCTGGGCGAAGTGTGTACGCGGCGCTGTTCGTTCTGCGACGTGGCGCATGGTCGGCCGCAACCGCCAGATGCCGCCGAACCGGCCAATCTGGCGCAAACCATCCACGAAATGCAACTGAAGTATGTGGTGATTACCTCGGTGGATCGCGACGATCTGGCCGATGGTGGCGCCGGTCATTTTGCCGATTGCATTCGCCAGACGCGGGCCTTGAGCCCGACGATCCAGATCGAGATTCTGACCCCGGATTTTCGCGGTCGTGGTCGTGCTGAACGCGCGCTGGCGGCGTTGGCGGCGGCGCCGCCGGATGTGTTCAATCACAACCTGGAAACCGTGCGCGAGATCTATCGCGAAGTGCGCCCGGGCGCAGATTACGACTGGTCGCTCAGTTTGCTCAAGCAATTCAAGGCCGCGCACCCCAAGCTGCCGACCAAGTCCGGGATCATGCTCGGCCTG
>PEUI01000313.1 GCA_002785585.1 Lysobacterales bacterium CG02_land_8_20_14_3_00_62_12 | reverse complement strand
CCGCTCAACCTCATGGGTGTGGGTATGTCCACCGAAATAGTCGTTCGCCTCGAACAGGGTGACCTCATGCTGGCGCGACAGCAGCCAGGCCGAAGCCAGCCCGGCGATGCCCGATCCGATCACGGCGATGCGCATGCGCTAGCGCCTCGCCCTGGCCAGCACCCAATCGGGCAACGGCTTGAGGCCGCGCACCAAGCCCAGCATCGACATCAGCTTGAGGCCGTACCAGGTCAGATCGACTTCCCACCAACGAAAGCCCTGCCGGCTCGAGCCGGGAAAGAAATGGTGGTTGTTGTGCCAGCCCTCGCCGAAGGTGAGCAAGGCCAGCCAGACGTTGTTGCGGCTGTCGTCTCTGGTCGCGAAGCGGCGCGTGCCGAAGCGGTGCGCCAGCGAATTGATGGTCACGGTGGCGTGGAACAGCACGATGGTGGAAACAAAGAAGCCCCAGACCAGCATCTGGCCGCCGCTGGTGCCCAGTTGCGGTGCAACCTGCTGCAGCAACACGCCGAACCCGTACATGGCGACCGCTAGCGAGACCGGCACCAGGGTGTCGTAACGATCGAGCAGGCGCAGCTCCGAATACTTCGCCAGATCCGGCACCCGCGACAGGTCGGTGCGGAAGTTGCGCGGGGTCAGGAACCAGCCGACGTGGCTCCACAGCAAGCCCCACACGCCCGGCGAATGCGGGTCGCTGGCGGTGTCGGCATGGCGATGGTGGTGGCGATGATGTGCCGCCCACCACAGCGGCCCTCGCTGTACGCAGGAAGCGCCGATCAGCGCAAACACGAACTGCACCGTACGCGAGGTCTGGAAGCTGCGGTGCGAAAAATAGCGGTGATAGAAGCCGGTGATCGCGAACATGCGCACGGCGTAAAGCGCCGCCGCCACGATCAGTGCGATTGGCGACACACCGACCCAGATCACGCCGAGGCAGGCCAGATGCATGGTCACGAACGGCGCCGCTCGCAACCAGTCGATGCGGTCCTCACGCGCCGCATCCACCTCTCCCGCCGTACTGGTATCGAACCAGCGCCGCAAGCTGCGCACCAACTCCAGATCCTGCGGCGCGACGCCATCCACCGCGTTGCTGCTCGCGGCCTCGACCCGATCAGGTGCTGCAATCATCAGTGGGTGGGCGGTGGTCATGGGAGGCTACCTCTGCGATCTAGCGATATCTACGGAGGAATCGCCCAACTGGATGCATGTCCCGATTGCATGCAGCCGCAACCACCCGGCTTCGCGCGGTATACGTGCTGCCGGTGTGGCGAAGCGGATCCAGAACGCTGCCGCTTACGTACCCCAACGCATCACCAACCGGGAGACACGCATGTCAGGCTCGAGACAGACCCTTGGATTGATCGGCTGGCTACTGCTCAGCTTTGCCGCCGCCGCGATCGGCGCCCTCGCCTCGGTGCAGGCCGCCACCTTCTACCAACAACTCGCGCAGCCCTCATGGGCGCCGCCCTCAGCGGTGTTCGGCCCGGTCTGGTCAATGCTGTACGCAATGATGGGCATCGCCGCGTGGCTGGTCTGGCGCGAAGGCGGGTGGCGCCGCCAGCGTGGCGTGCTTACCCTGTTTGTGCTGCAACTGGTGGTAAACGTGCTATGGAGCTGGCTGTTCTTCGCCTGGCATCACGGCAGCCTAGCATTCGCCGACATCGTGCTGCTGTGGCTGCTGATCGCCGCCACCGTGACCGGTTTCTGGCGGGTGCGGCCACTGGCTGGCGCGTTGTTGCTGCCGTACCTGTGCTGGGTCGGTTTCGCCTTGGCCCTGAACTACGCCGTGTGGCAATTGAATCCGGAGACTCTTGGGCTGGTGTGCGCTGATCAGGGCCCAGGTTCCCCGGTTCGGGTTGGATTCGTGGAAAAATTGATCGATTCCTAGGTTGCAGTGAGTGCTGCGAACCACAGCGTGCGCGTTGCTCTACCCGGCGCCCCGGCGTGCCAAACGGGGCGTCGTTTTGTCTTGGGTATTTGCCTTTTGAACAGGCAAACGAGCAGTACCTCGAGCCGTGCAACGGGGCGAAACGCTCTAGCTTTCCCGTCTGATACGCTAGCCGAAGAGCTGGCAAAACACGCGGCCCCAGCCTTGGCTGGGCGACGAACACCGCAGTGGCAAGGTCGCCACCCACACGCACTCAATGCGCCAGTGCGCCATAAGCCTCCAGCGCCCGCTGCCGCGACTGCCCCAGATCCACCATCGGCGCCGGATAGCCACTGCGTTCGAGCAGGGCGGCATTCTTCCACGGCTCGTGCAGCAAGTTTAGCGGCGCGCTGGCTAGTTCCGGCAACCAGCGGCGCAGGTAGTGGCCTTCCGGGTCGAAGCGTTTGGCTTGGGTGACCGGATTGAACACGCGGAAATACGGGGCGGCGTCGGCGCCGCAGCCGGCAACCCACTGCCAGCCCAGGGTGTTGTTGGCCAGATCGGCATCCACCAGGGTGTCCCAGAACCAGCGGGCGCCGTGTTGCCAGTGCTGGCGCAGGTTCTTGGTGAGAAAGCTGCCGACGATCATGCGCACGCGGTTGTGCATCCAGCCGGTATGCCACAGCTCGCGCATGCCGGCGTCGACCAGCGGGATGCCGGTGCGGCCGCATTGCCAGCGTTGCAGCGCGGCGGGATCGGTGGGCGCCCACGGAAAGGCGTCGAAGCGCGGATTGAAATTCTCGGTCGGCGTATGCGGAAAGTGATACAGCAGGTGATGGGCGAATTCGCGCCAGCCCAGTTCGCGCAAATAGGGTTCGATGTCCGGGCGCCGTTTGGCATCGATCACATCGGCGCGACGGTCGAGCTCGAAGTAAATCTGTCGCGGCGAGATCTCGCCGAAGTGCAGATGCGGCGACAGGCGAGAGGTGCCATGCCGCGCCGGCAGATCTCGCGCATGGGCGTAGTCGCCGATGGCGTCGTCGCCGAAGATTTCCAGCAACTCCTGCGCCCCGGCTTCGCCCGGCTGCCAGTTGGCGGCCAGACCATCGGCC
>PEUI01000179.1 GCA_002785585.1 Lysobacterales bacterium CG02_land_8_20_14_3_00_62_12 | reverse complement strand
CGCAAACAAACAGGGTTTTCATGTGGACTCCAAACGGTGAACGAAGCCGAAGGCTAACATGCGATCAAGATCAACTGGCCAAGCCGCGAGCGTCTGGGCGCTCAAGCCAGGCGTCGCCGCGCCGCATACGGATTGATCTCCGGCGAAGTGCCGCGGCGCAGTTGATTTTGCAGATCGAACCACCAGCGCACGTCGAAGATCTCGCCGTGGGCGGCGATCAAGCGCCGCTCCTGGTCCGGAGTCAAGCCCAGAAAACGCGGAAACTGTTCCGGAAAAACATCATTGTCGCCGACGTAATACCAGGCGCCGTGATGCATCTCCTGGTCGTCATCGGCGGCCGTGGGCAGCCGCCGAAAGCGGCAATCGGTGACCAGGCAGAGTTCGTCGTAGTCATAAAAAATGGCGCGGCCATGGCGGGTAATGCCGAAATTTTTCAGCAGCAGGTCGCCGGGAAAAATATTGCTCATCGCCAGATCCTTGATCGCCTGGGCATAGTCGAGCAGGGCGGCCAGGGCAGGTTCGGCGGCGGCTTCGCGCAGATACAGATTCAACGGCCGCAACTGGCGTTCAACGTAGCAATGTCGCAGCACGATCGCGTCGCCATCGGCGACCACGCTGTCACTGCAGCCGGTGACCAATTCGGTCAGCAGGCTGGGCTCGAAACGCTGGCGCGGCAAGCGCAGATGGCGAAACTCCTGGGCATCGACCAAACGACCGGCGCGATCATGCCGAAATACCAGTTGGTACTTGGCCATCACATCCGCCCGCACCATGTTTTTTACTGGGGCAAAACGATCACGGATGAGTTTGAACACCAGCGGATAGCTCGGCAAATGAAACACCGCCATCACCATGCCGCGCTCGCCTGGGGCATGCACAAATTGCTCCGGGCTGGCCGCGTCGGCACCCGCAGCAAGCGTTTCCAGGTGCCGGTAAAACAGTCGGTAGCGTTCGGTTTTGGCCTGCTTGAGGCGGCCGAGCAAGGCAAACCACTCATCGACGCTCTTGCGTGGCAGCAGCGTTTTCAGAAACACCACGGCGTCGCCGATGGTTTCGAAATCGGCCAAAAAATACGTGCGGGTAAAGCCGAATAGTTGCGAAACATCCAACCGATCCACCAGCACGGCATCGATGGCAATGCCGGGTTCGCGATGCGCCAAGGCAATGACCAGCGGCGCGAAGCTGGTTTCGCCGAACACGCGACCCACCAGGTAGGCGCGTCGCTCGCGATAAAAACGTGTCTGCAACAGTTCGATCGACCGCACCGGTCGCTCGCCCCAGGCCGCCAGTTGCGCGCGCAGTGCCGCCGCCGCCTGCGCGGCCGAGTGCTCGGCGTCGGCGTAGGGCACAGCAAATGCGGTGTCTTCGAGAATGCGCCGAAACAAGGTCTCCAGATCGCTGGAAACCGAATACGCCAGCCGCGCCACCGGATGTTTGATGTGGTCGGTGGGCTCGATGTCGAGCGCCACAAACTCGATCGCCGGATCGACGCCCTGGGTCTTGAAAAAACGTCGGGTCAAAGTGTTGAAGAAAGTCTTATAGAGTTCCTGATCGAGCAGATTCGCCACGCTTTCGGCGTACGCGGGTTTGATCGCTTCCCAGATGCTGCGCTTTTCGGCGTGTTCGCCGAGGGTGGTTTGCAGGCGCTGGCTGGTTTCGGCGATGGCGTGATCGTAAAGCTCGATTCGCTCGACCAGGTCGGCCTGTTGCGCGGCCCACTCGCGGCGTTCGAAGCGGCCCTGGGCGCGCTGGGTGATGCGGCGGAAGCGCTGGTTGTAATCGACGAAGCCGGCCAGGATCAAGGCGGCGCCCTGGCGTGCCTGCCAGGGATATTGGCGATCCGTTGGGGTGACTTCACTCATCGGCGAAGACTACCGCCAAGTGTCGTCCAAGCCTACAATGGGGCCATGCCAACGCCCCGCAAAGTTGCCCACCAGTCGACCGACAAAGGCCAAGTGCCGGTGTACACCACGGCGGTGGTCGAGCAACCCTGGGCCAGCTATTCGGGGCAGGATCACCAGACTTGGGCGACCTTGTTTCGACGGCAACGCGAGCTGTTGGTCGGTCGCGCCTGTGACGAGTTCATGGAGAACCAGCAGCGGCTGGGTATCGGTGCCGACGCGATCCCGAAATTCACCGACTTGGACCGGCATTTGCGCGCCGCCACCGGTTGGAAATTGGTCGCGGTCGAGGGGCTGTTGCCGGAGCTGGCGTTTTTTGAGCACCTGGCGGCGCGGGAGTTTCCGGTGACCTGGTGGATCCGCAACCCACAGCAAATCGATTACCTGAGCGAACCCGATCTGTTCCATGACCTGTTTGGCCACGTGCCGCTGTTGCTCAATCCGATCTTCGCCGATTACATGCAGGCCTACGGTGCCGGCGGTGTGCGCGCCGCCACTTTTGGCAATGAACCGCTGACCAATCTGACCCGTTTGTATTGGTACACGGTCGAGTTCGGTTTGATCCGCACGCCCGCTGGTCTGCGCATTTATGGCGCCGGCATTGTGTCGTCCAAGGGGGAATCGATCTACAGCCTGGAGTCGGCGGCGCCCAACCGGATTGACTTTGAGGTGCGGCGGGTGATGCGTACGCGCTATCGCATCGACACTTTTCAGAAGACCTATTTTGTCATCGACAGTTTCGAAGACTTGTTCAAAGCCACCGTCGATCCCGATTTCGGACCGATCTATTACGACCTGAAAGGCCTCGACTCGATTCCCGCCGGCACGATTCTGGACAGCGATCAGGTCGTCCACCGCGGCACCGGCGAAGGTTGGGCAAGCGACGGCGATATTTGATCGCGACGCGCGCGGTAGTTGCGTCGTCGTTGCCGACGGTCCCGGTCATAACTTCACCGCCATCAACAACCCGGGTTGCCGCAGTGCCAACCGATTGCCTTCGGTGATTTTCCCGAATCAATCGCGCAGCGCTTGTGCCACCGCTTCGGGGGTTTCCATGTGCAGGTGGTGCGTGCCGGGCAGGCGGCGCAGCGTCAACGTCGGTACCAGGGCGATGCGATGGTTCATCAGTGCCGGATCAATAAATGGCATGCAGGGTTCCGCAATCACCAAGCGCGTCGGGCACTGGATACCGCGCAGGTAGCTGCTGAT
>PEUI01000176.1 GCA_002785585.1 Lysobacterales bacterium CG02_land_8_20_14_3_00_62_12 | reverse complement strand
GCTCCACTTTGTGCGCCTTGCAGGCGAACGAAAGTCCTGCGCAATCTGCGCAAGTTATTTCTGCGCGACGCCTTACGGGTGGTGAAGCAAGCGATCTGGCGATTCGATAGGGTGGTTGCGGGCGGAACGCAGGGAAGGTTGTACGCAGTAAGGCGTTGTAAATCTTGCTGGTCTTTTGCCCCGTCTGCTTCGTTGCGCAAAGGGTTTCATAGTCGAACCATGCGCCCCTTTGCGCGCCTTGCAGACGGGGCAAAATCCTTCGCAATCCGCCACCTTTAATGATTTACAACGCCTAAGCGGGGAGCTCTGTCGATGGGCGAGCGGGTCGGCGGAAGGCATGAGGACTCGTAGTATCGATGAAGGCCGTGAGAGCGGTTGGAGGGAAGGGGTCCAGGGCAGGTGATGCGGGATCGCCACGATGACGAAGTTGAAGACCGGCACGCGACTGCCGAAAGGCTACGTGGGTGCTGGCAAGGAAGGCTGATGGACGAGCGACGCAGGCTTGAGCGTGTGGCCTGAGCGCGTCGGTGTGGACGGAACGCAGGGGAGAGGCCCTGGTGACGAGGGAGGCGTTACACAGCCTGCGGTGCCATTTGCGAAGCGCCGAAGGCTGCGTGGTGGGGCCAATGGCTGGACGGCCCATACCCGTTGGTGCAACCGCCACTTCCGCGACCTCTTTAGCCGATGCCCGAGTCGTCAACCTCATGCTCCCTTCGTGGACCCACCTGCCTGGAGCGCCGTATGCGGGGCTGTCAACAGCGAAGCTGGTCAATCCGCCCGTACGGTTCGGAGGGCTTGGGCGGTGCAAGCCGTCCCGACCCCTATCAACCAAGCCGGAGGCGGAGCACGGTGTGGGTGGTTCGCGTTGTGGTGGGTTTGTTGGGGTGACCGGCGGTCGCCGTTAAAAACCGCTGCGCTCACCGCCAATCCATCTGGCGCTGACGACCATGCTGCCGACCACGATGGCCTTGATAAAAACCCCGAGCCCGGGCATGGTGGGCCATGCTGCGCAAACTCCTCAAAACCATTTTCACGCTGGGCCTGATCGCCGTGCTGATCGGCGGCGGGTGGTTGTGGCGCGATTACCGCGCGTGGAGCGCCGCACCGCTGCGCCTGGCGCAACACGAACTGGTGTTGAACGTGGTGCTGGGTACCTCGTTCAATCAGATCGTCAGTCAACTGCGCCGCGCCCACGTTTCGAACGCGCCACGACCGTACTGGCGCGTGCTGGCACACGAAATGAAAGTGCTCGATGGGCTGCGCGCCGGAGAATACGCGTTGACGCCGGGGATGACGCCACGACGGCTGCTCGATCGCATGGCCAAGGGTCTGGTGATCCAGCACCAGTTCACCATCATCGCCGGCTGGCGTTTCGCAGACTTGCGACAGGCCTTGGCCAAGGCGCCGCTGCTCAAGCCGACGCTGGCCGGATTGAGCGATCAGCAGATCATGGAGCGGCTCGGCCATAGCGAGCTCAATCCGGAAGGCCGCTTCTTGCCGGAAACTTATTCATTCATTCGCGGCCAGCGCGATATCGATGTGCTCAAGCACAGCTTTCGGGCGATGCAGTCGGCGTTGGCGGCGGCCTGGCAGGAGCGTGCCGGAGACTTGCCGCTGGCATCGACCGACGCGTTGCTAACGCTGGCGTCGATCGTGGAAAAAGAAACCGGCCGCGCCGTTGATCGCGATAAAGTTGCCGGCGTGTTCATTCGGCGGCTGCGCATGGGCATGAAACTGCAAACCGATCCGACCGTGATCTACGGACTCGGCTCGGCGTTCAATGGCAACCTCACCCGCCGTCATCTGGAAACCGATACGCCTTACAACACCTACACGCGCGCCGGACTGCCGCCCGCCCCGATCGCCTTGCCGAGCCGGGAAGCGCTGCTGGCGGTGGTGCATCCGGCAGCCGGCGATGCCCTGTATTTTGTCGCCAAGGGCGATGGTAGTACCGAGTTTTCGGCGCGACTCGAAGACCACAATCGCGCCGTACAACGGTATCAATTGCCATGAGCTACCAGCCATGAATAGCGTTTCTACCTGCGTCGAGGCGTCGTCGCTGCCGCCAACCCAACGCGGTCGCCTGATCACCTTCGAGGGCGGCGAGGGCGCTGGTAAAAGCACCTTGATCGCGGCGGTGTTGGCGCATCTGCACGCCGCCAAAATTGCCTTCGAGCTAAGTCGCGAACCCGGCGGCACGCCGCTGGCCGAAGCGATCCGAAGCTTGCTGCTGGCCGCCGAATGGCAGGGCGTCATGCAGCCCGAAACCGAATTACTGTTGATGTTTGCTGCCCGCGCCCAGCTTGTGCGCGAGCGCGTGCTACCGGCCTTGCAGCGCGGCGTCTGGGTGATCTGTGATCGTTTTACCGATGCCAGCTACGCCTATCAAGGTGGCGGTCGCGGACAGCCCGCAGCGCGTATCCGCGAACTGGAACAATGGGCAGCGCTGGATCTGCAACCGGACCTGACGTTCTTGTTGGATCTGCCGGTGGCCGATGGACTGACGCGGGTCGCCACGCGTGGTGCGCACGACCGCATGGAGCAAGAATCGCTGACTTTCTTCGAGCGCGTGCGGGCCAGCTACCGCGAACGCGCGGCAGCGTATCCGCAACGGTTTCGGCTGATCGACGCCAGCCAGTCGCCGCAGCAAGTAGCGGCTGCGGTGATGCAGGCACTCGATGCTTGGCGCCAGCGCCTGGAGCCATCCGCATGATCGCGCCCTGGCTGCGCTCCACCTGGGCCGAATTGTGGGCCCGGCGTCAGGCTGATCGAATGCCGCACGCACTGCTGTTGGCCGGGCCGCAGGGCTTGGGAAAACGTGCATTTGCCAGTGCCCTGATGCATGCGCTGCTGTGCCAACAACCGGGGGCCGAGGGCTTTGCCTGCGGCCATTGCCGCGCCTGCCAGTTGCTCGCCGCGCAGACCCACGCCGACGGGATGCGCATCACTTTTGGTCTGCGCGACGATGGCAAACCGCGCACCGAGATCATCGTCGAACAGATTCGCGCCTTGTGTGAATCGATCACCCGCACCGCTGGTCGTGGTGGCTGGCGGGTGGTGCTGATCGATCCCGCCGATGCGCTCAATCGCAATGCCGCCAACGCCTTGCTGAAAACCCTGGAAGAACCCGAAGCCAACGTCTTGATCGTGTTGCTGGCCGATCAACCGGGGCGCTTGCCGGCCACCATCATCAGCCGCTGTCAGCGCATCGCTATCAACCTTCCCAGCCGCGCGTTGGCACTGGACTGGCTCCAGCAACAAGGCATCGACGCCAGCGTCGCGGCCGAGTCGCTGGCGCTCGCCGATGGCAACCCCGGCGAGGCACTTGGCCTCGCGGCGCCCGCCGCCCGCGAGCGCGTGGACGAAGTAGTAGCAGACATCGAAGCAATCGCCGCCGGCCACGAAACTTACGCCATCGCCAGCCGTTGGGCCGACGAACACGCGGACGGGCGTCTGCGCACCTTGGCGCGGCTATTGACCGCAGCGCTGCGCCCGGTTCAGCCCAACGCCGCGCCCGCCATCCTGCGCCTGCGCCAAGTGCTGGCCGAAGCCGACTTCGTGCGATTGAACGCGGCCTGGGAGCAATGCAACTTCGTCCGCAACCAGCTTGACTCACCCCTGCGCAAAGATCTGCAAATCCTCGAAGTGCTGCAACGCCTGCGCAGCTCGCTGGCACGCTGATCCTGGCGACCAGCCGCGTTTTTCTGTAGGCGCGACGACAAGCGTCGCGACCCGCCCAAACTTGAACTGGTACTGGCGATGGCTCCCACGGATTGCCGCAAGGAACCACCGACAGCTTGCCAGTGTCAGTCCGCCAACACCCTCAGACACTGGCGCGATTTCAGCTAGGATTTTTCCGAAGTGCCGTAGCCCGGATGAAGCGCAGCGCAATCGCTCTTCAACAGCGGAGCTGGTCATCCGGGGATTGAGCGCCGTAGCCCGGATAAAGCGCAGCGGCTTTCAACAGCGGAGCTGGTCAATCCGGGAAAGAAGCCGGACACTGCGATATTGATCCACTCTGCACTGGTCCCCGCATTCCACTTCGTTCCATGCGGGCTACTTGCTGCACTGGTCCCCGCATTCCACTTCGTTCCATGCGGGCTACTTGCTGTGGGTGGACCGAGTCGTCGCACAGCAATGTGGCGGGGTCCTGTTCACCAGGGCTGAATACGTGGCTGGCTTACGCCACCGACAACAACGGCGGCAGCGGGCAGTGCAGGGCGGCGCAAATAACGCGCAGCAGTTCTGCCTCTGCGACCACCACCTGGTTGTCGGTGGCGATCGCCGAGACCATGGCTTCGATCAGCAGTTCTTTGCCGGTACTGTCGAGGCCGTTGAGTTCCGGCAGGGCGCGATCGAGTGCGCCGACCCAGTCGCTGGGCAGGGCGTAGCGGTGGCTGGTTTGGCGATAGACGGCGTCGATGCCGACATTGAACGCCCGCTTGGCACCAACTTCATCGTCATGGCCAAAGTGGGCGAGCACCGAAAATAAATGGACGACGGCGGTCTCGCAGTCGACCAATTTGCGTTTGCCGATGGTGCTGGAACGCGGTGGATCCAACGCATCGGTGACTTGCGCGCCGATCAGTTTGGCCAAGCAGTATTCGAATAGTCCGGTCTTGCCATCGGCATGGATCAGCCGTTCCAGAACTGCCACGAACTGCTGCAGATTTTGCCGTGGAAAGCGGCGTATGGCTGGGAACGCCATCGCTGCCAGCGGCAGTCGCGACATCGGATGCAACGTGGCGACGGCGGCCAGCAAGTCTTCGGTGCCAGCCATGGCGGCGGCGCCGGCGTGGTTGGCAATCAGGCTCAATTGTCTCGCGGCAATCGCGGTGTCGGTATCGATCAACAACGCGAATACGGTCTCCATCGCGCTGGTCTGGCTGCGGGCGGCATCGCGCAGGATTTTGGGGATTTCACGATGAATGCGGTCGGCGGTGCGGTAATCATCCACCGCCGGATTGCCGACTTGGCCGGCGACCTGCGCTGGCGAAACCGATTGTTCGCTGGTGCGTGTCGGCAGCACGCGCCCGGGCGCTGCCGGGGCGCCGCTGCTGAGACCGGCGACTGGGGCCTGCGCCAGTTCGGCATCGAGGGCCAACACGTCCACCGGTGCCGACCAGCGTTTGGCGATATCGACATATTGGCGCGGATCAAATTGCGGGTCGAGGCGGCGAATGCGGTCGACCAGTGGCGGGTGGGTCGCGAACAACGCCGAGTAGCCGACGCCATCGCCAAACAGCATGTGACTGACTTCTTCGGTTTCGGCATTGTCGAGCTTGGAACCCACCGCCAGGCCGCCGATTTTCTTCAGTGCCCCGCCGATGCCAAGCGTTTGCCGGGTGAACTGCACCGCCGATGCGTCGGCCAGATATTCGCGTTGGCGCGAGATGCCGGCTTTGATCATGCGGCCGAAAAACACGCCGACGTAGCCGAGAATCATCACCACCACGGCGATCAGCAGGATCGGCAGGCTGCCTTTGTCGCTGCGCACACGGCTCAGGCCCACGAGCAATTTTCGGCCAATGAGGCCGAGCACCAGAATGCCGAACAATACGCCCATCAATTTGATGTTGAGGCGCATGTCGCCGTTCTGCATATGGCTGAACTCGTGCGCGATGACGCCCTGCAGCTCGTCGCGGGTGAGCTTTTCCAGCGCACCGCGGGTCACCGCCACCGCCGCATCGGCGGGCGAATAGCCGGCCGCAAAGGCGTTGATGCCGGCCTCGTTTTCGAGCACGTAGATTTGTGGCACCGGCACGCCCGAGGCAATGGCGATTTCTTCGACCACATTGCGCAGGCGGCGGAAGTGCGGGTTGCTGGAATCGGTGGCAATCAAGGTGCCATCCAGCGACTGTGCAACCGCACTGCCGCCACTTTGCAAGGTGGAAATCTTGAACAGCGAAGCGACCGCGACCAGACCAACCGTGATCAGCGCGCCAGCGATCAAGGCACCGTGGTGGCTACTGATGACCTGGCCAATGGAAACGCTGGCGTCTTCGCCGTGGGGCTCACCAGCAAACAGGATCAGCACCAGCGCAAAATCGATGGCAGCGACGATCGCGAGCACCGCCAAGGCGAACAACCACAGCATGCGTCGCGACTGCACGCGTGCCAGGCGCTGGCTTTCAAAAAAGTTCATTGCCACTCGCCAAGGCGCGCGCACGGCCGTGCAAACCGCATCGGTAGCAAACGTTTACCGTTCACGATGATCGCCGCGATCAGTTGAATTTGACTTGCGGCGCGACCCGCTTGGCCTCGTCTTCAATCTTCAACATGGTGGCTTCCTTGAAGTTGAACAGGCCGGCGATGATGGTGTTGGGGAACATCTCGCGACCGACGTTGTAATTCATCACCGCGTCGTTGAATGCCTGTCGCGAAAACGCGACCTTGTTCTCGGTCGAAGTGAGTTCTTCTGACAGCTGCATCATGTTCTGGTTGGCTTTCAGATCCGGATAGGCTTCGGACAGGGCAAACAAGCGGCCAAGGGCGCCAGCCAGTTGCCCTTCGGCACCGGCCAAACCCTGCATTGCCACCGCATCACCGGGATTGGCCTGGGCATTTTTGAGCCCGGATACGGCCTGATTGCGGGCCTTGATGACGGCTTCCAGGGTGTCCCGTTCATGGGCCATGTAACCCTTGGCAATCTCCACCAGATTCGGGATCAGGTCATAGCGCCGCGTTAGCTGCACATCGATCTGCGCAAACGCGTTTTCGAAGCCGCGACGGCCACGGATCAGCCCGTTGTAAATGCCCACGGCCCAGATCACTGCCACTGCCACTACTGCTAAAAAAATCAGCCCGGTAATCATTGCTGTCTCCTGTTGAAGTTTGGCTGGGATGGTGTTGCGATTTTAACCTGTCCGCATCCGCATCATTGCTACACTAGGGCGGGTCTGAAGCGAGCATAGCATGGTGGTTTTTCGGCAAAATCGAGGCTTGGGCAGGGCATTGGCAGCAGTCGCCGTGCCGGGATTCATGGTCGCTGCGTTGCTGGCCGCTGGCGTCGCCATGGGTGAGTCCAATGCGGCACCACACAACGCGTTGGCGTCGACTGGATCGCACTTGCCGCTGCGGCCGTTGCTCGATCCGCAGACAGCGGCGCCGGTTCCGCTGACGGTGTGGACCGCCAGCGCAGAAGTCGCTTTGCTGGCCGAGTTGGATCGACTATCGCAATCGGTGGTCGATGGCGGTCATGCACCCGGCATGGCCTGGGTGCTGGTATCGCAAGGGCGGCTGGTCGATGCGCGCGGATACGGGGTCACCGACATCAATCGCCGGGGCCAGGTGGGACCGCAAACCGTGTTTCGGTTGGCGTCGCTATCGAAGGCGTTCGCTTCGGCGCTGACCGGGTTGCTGGTCGATCAGGGGGTGATCGAATGGAGTGATCGTGTGCAGGATTTGGTGCCAGCACTATTGCTCAAGGACGACGCCGGCGCCGGCCATCTGCGAATCGATGAACTACTCAGTCATCGGGTTGGCTTGCCGCACAATACTTATGACCGGCAGATCGAATCGGAACAGCCGTACCCGTTGCTGGTGGAAAAGCTCAATCAGATTTCGCCGCTGTGCCACGTCGGCGATTGCTATGCCTACCAAAACGTCGCCTTCAGTCTGATCGGCGATGTCGTGTTTGCTGCCACGGGTGATTTTTTTTCGCATCAAGTGGAAAAGCGATTGTTCCATCCGCTGGGCATGACCACCGCCACCTATGGCCGCGATGCCCTGTTTGCCAGCCCGAGTTACGCCTCGCCACATGTGCGCTCGCGCGGGCGCTGGTTGGCGGTGACCCCGAAAGAAACCTACTACCGCTTGCCACCGGCGGCAGGCGTCAACGCCAGTGCCTTGGATATGGGGCAGTGGCTACTCGCCCAACTCGGCCACCGTCCCGATGTGTTGCCGGAAAATCTGGTCAGTATTCTGCACGAGCCGCAGGTGCTGACTCCCGGCGAAGTCGGTGGTTCTGGATGGCGTCGGGAACGCCTGCATGCGGCCGCCTATGCGTTGGGATGGCGGGTATTTGATTACGCTGGCCACGATTTGATTTTCCACGCGGGCGCGGTTCAGGGCTATCGAGCGGTGCTTGGCCTGTTACCAGCCGAAGATTTTGGTTTTGCGGTGCTCTGGAACGCCGAGAGCGGTGTGCCGTCCGGGGTATTTCCCACTGCGCTGGATCGTCGACTGGCGCTGCCAGAGCACGATTGGTTGCAGCCCACCCGCATCGCCAAACCGCGCAAGACTACCCCCGGCAAACGACTGCGGGTCAGCAGCGGGTCATCACGTTAGCCGCTGACACTTCGCCGCCCGCAGATCAGCGGCGAGTGTGGGTTGGCAACGGCGCCTTGGCCGCTTGCGGCAATCGGTCATTCGCCAGCGGTCGGGATCAATTGTCTTGTTTGAACTCGATGCGGCGGCTGAGCGTGGTTGGCACTTTAACGCCATTGCGCAGCGCCGGCTCAAACAGCCACTGCTGGACCGCACGGGTCGCTTCGCGGTCAAACATGCGAGCGGGATCTGAGCGCAACACGGTGACTTCGCTGACTTTGCCATCGGTGCCCACAGTGAAGCGGAGTTCCACCCAACCGCTGAGGCGGCGGCGCAGGGCCATGGCGGGATAAACCGGTTGTACCTGGCGGACGATCACCGCGTCCTTGCTGGGCCCGGTTGGCGCGGCGGTAACCACTGCTGCTGGCTCCGGTTCAACCGGTCGTGGCTCGGGCTTTGGCGCGGGGGCCGCCGGTTTCGGCGCAGCGGGCGCGGGTGTGGCGGCGACGACTTCTGCTGCGGCTGCCGTGCGCGCCTGCTGGGCGGCTTGCTCGGATGCCAAGCGACGTTCGTCTTCGCGTTGAATCTGCACCTGCGCCGATGCCAGTCGCGACTTCAATTTGGATACGGTATAGGAACCCGGGCTCGACTCATCCAGCAAGCCAATGATGCGGGTAGCCTCTTCGATATTGCGCGCGGCGATTTCTTTTTCGGCCAGACCGACCCCGAGAGGAAACAGATCGACCAAAGCCTGCGCCGCCTGGATATTGTTTTCTTCTTTGGCTTTTACCGCCAGATAGTATTCGACCGCGTTATCGCCATCGGGGGCCACCAAACGGTCTTCACCATAGGCTTGCTTGGCACTGGCCAACAGTTGCGGAACCGTGGCCGGTGCCACATTGGCCGTAGTCGGCACCACTTCCGCCGATGCGCCGGCTGCCGGAGCGGTCGTAGTCGACGCCGCCGGTTTTGCGGCGTCCTTGTTGCCACAGGCGACGAGCACGGCCAGGCTACCGATCAGCAGCCAGCGGCCAAGTGGCAGAGTGGGGAAGCCGTCCCCGGAACAGCCGGTAGTCAAAGCCTGCATGGTGTGTCCTCTATCTAATTGGCGCCAAAGGGCGCGAGTCACCGACGCCTACGGCGCAACTCGCGGACCGATTATAGACAGGAATGTCGAGTCGATCACTATCCCAGCCAACGCTGGCAGCAAATGACACGATTGTCATTGCGTCCCTGGGCTCACCGGTGGCACCTCGGCCACCGCCAAGCCAGGTAATGACGAAGCCGACCAAATTCGAGCGCTGCTACTTCGGAGTGCGGCGGCTTGCCGCCGCTGTGCTCGAACCCAGCGCGTGTCCTCAGCCAAAGGGGAAAATTTCTAACGGGTGCAGGGGGGACATTACGGCATTGGGCTAACACGCCATCCGGTTGTGGTTGTTCCAGGTAGCGCAAACCCTTATCATGCCCCGCCCTCGCCAGCGGTCATCGGCGAGACAAAATCTGGAGAGGTGTCAGAGTGGCCGAATGAGCCGGATTCGAAATCCGGTGTACGTTTTCAACGTACCGTGGGTTCGAATCCCACCCTCTCCGCCAGATACCACAAAGCCGACGCAAGTCGGCTTTGTGGTATCTGGCGGAGAGGGTTTTGGTGGACGATTCGATGGATGTGGGTTTGTAAGAGCGAAGCTAAGCGTCGCGACCTGGCTATCGAAACGACCATCGCGACGCTGGTCGGCGATCCCACAACGGCCACGGCATCGCGACGCTTCTCGGCGCCCCTACAAAAAGTGGAGCGGTACTGCGATTACCGGGCAGGGCTTATACCCAGTCGCTATCAGGCTAGTGGAAGCGGTTATTTCCGCCAGCGCGGTGCGCGCCGTAGTTTGTGGTCATGACCCACTCCACCAACACGCCGCACCGATTGTTTCCTGTGTTCGCGGATTTGCGCGGGCGCCGGGTGTTGGTGGTGGGTGCCGGTGCGGTGGCGCTGCGCAAGATCGCCGCGCTCGATGGCACCGGCGCCGAGGTGGTGGTTGTCGCCTTGCGGGTGTCGACTGCGGTGCAGCGTTTGGCGGATGCCGGATCGATCAGTCTGCACCGTGGTGTTTTTGCCGAGCATTGGCTCAACGGCGTCTGCCTGGTGATTGCGGCGACCGATGATCCTTTGACCCAGGCGCGCGTCGCACGGGCGGCAACGGCGCGCCAGATCTGGGTGAATGCCGTCGATGATGGCGAGCGTTCCAGCGTGCAATTGCCAGCATTGGTGCAACGTGGTCGGTTGCAAATCGCGATCTCCACTGCCGGTGCGGCGCCGATGTTGGCGCGGCTGGTGCGCGAACGCATCGAATCGTTGTTTGATGAGGCTTACGCCGGGCTGGTGACGCTGTTGCATCAACAGCGCGCCGAGATTCGCCGTCGGCTGCCGGATAGCGCGCAACGCCGCCGCTGGTTGATGCGTTTATTGCAGGGGGTGTTGCCAGGATTGTTGCGCGCCGGCCAGTCGGCAGCGGCGGCGGCCAGTTTGCGTGCAGCGCTGGACGATGCCGCCATGCTGACCGTGCGCCAAGGTTCGGTGGTGCTGGTCGGCGCCGGTCCCGGCGATCCTGGCTTGTTGACCCTGCGCGCGCTGCGCGTGCTCAACGAAGCCGACGTGATTTTGCACGATCATTTGGTCAGCGCCGAAGTGTTGGCGCTGGCACGGCGCGACGCCCAATTCATTGACGTAGGCAAACCCGCTGGCGGGCACGGCGTCAGTCAAGATCAGATCCATGCCTGGCTGATCGAACACGCGGCGCACGGGGCGCGGGTCGTGCGCCTGAAGGGTGGCGATCCGTTTGTGTTTGGTCGCGGTGGCGAAGAATTGCAGGCGCTCAAGGCCGCCGGCATCGCCTACGAAGTCGTGCCAGGGGTGACCGCGGCGCTGGCGTGCGCGGCCTATGCCGGCATTCCGCTGACGCATCGCCACTACGCGCAGTCGCTGCGTTTGATCACCGCCCATTGCGAGCGTTCGGCGGATCGATTGGACTGGGCAAGCCTCGCCGCAGAGCGACAGACCTTGGCGTTCTACATGGGCGTGGCCGGTCTGGATCGGATCCGTGAACGCCTGCTTGCGCATGGCTTAAGTCCAAAGACGCCGTTCGCGTTGATCGAAAACGGCAGTCGCAGCGATCAGCGCGTGGTGTTGGGTTGCCTGGAGGCCTTGCCCGATCTCGCTCGTCAACATGCGATCACGACGCCGACCCTGCTGATTGTCGGTGAAGTGGCCGCGCTGGCGCGGGATCTCCACTGGTTTGGTGCAGCGCCGATCGACGCCGAGTACGCTGCCGTTGCGGCCGCTCCGGTCAGCGCACTTGATCTTGCCGCTTGAAGTCCCATCGTCCACCCATCGCAGGAGTTTCCATGGCCATCTATGAATCCATTCTCGACACCATCGGCAACACGCCGGTGGTCCGGCTGCACCGGATCGCCCCCAAGCAGGTGAATTTTTACGTCAAGGTGGAAGCCTTCAATCCGGGTGGCTCGGTAAAAGATCGGCTGGCACTCGCCATCGTGCTTGACGCCGAACAACGCGGCCTGCTGCGGCCCGGACAAACCATCATCGAGGCGACTTCGGGCAACACTGGTATCGCCCTGGCGGCGGTCGCCGCCGCTCGCGGTTATGGCTTCGTCGCGGTGATGACCGAAACTTTCTCGATCGAACGGCGCAAATTGATCCGCGCTTATGGCGGCAAGGTGATCCTGACTGCGGCGGCTTTGCGCGGCAGTGGCATGGTCCGCCAAGCGGAGGAATTGGCGAAGAAACACGGCTGGTTTCTGGCGCGGCAATTCGAAAATCCGGCGAATCCGGCCTACCACCGCAACACCACCGCAGCGGAAATCCTGCGCGATTTCGCTGGGCGGCGACTGGATTATTTCGTCAGCGGTTGGGGTACCGGTGGCACCCTCACCGGGGTTGGCGAAGTGTTGAAAGTGGCACGTCCGGAGACCCGCATTGTGGCCACCGAACCGGCGGGCGCGGCCTTGTTGTCCGGCAAGGAATGGGCACCGCACAAGATTCAGGGCTGGACGCCAGACTTCGTGCCCAAGGTGCTCAATCGCGCCGTGATCGACGCCATCGTGCCGGTCGATGACCTGCTCGCGCGCGATACCGCGCGCCGACTGGCCACCGAGGAAGGCTTGTTTGTCGGCTTGTCGGCGGGCGCCACCATTGCCGCAGCGTTGCAGGTTGCCGAAACGGCGCCGGCCGGTTCGACGCTGCTGGCAATGGCGCCGGATACCGGCGAACGCTACCTCTCGACGATCTTGTTCGAGGGCATCAACGACGGCTCCGATGACGATTGGTTGGCGGCGCT
>PEUI01000095.1 GCA_002785585.1 Lysobacterales bacterium CG02_land_8_20_14_3_00_62_12 | reverse complement strand
CGATGCGGGTCGCTTACGACATCGCGCCGCAAGCTGATGCCATGTTGTGCCAACAACGGCGCGAGCATTTCAAAGCGTTCGTTCAGGTCATCCAGGGTGGCGCGGTAGGCGTGCTCGGCAACGCGCACGCGACTTTGATAACTGAAGACGTTGGTGAAGAACATTTCGACGTCATCGGGGTTGGGCTCGAACAGCACCAGATCGGACTCCTGGTATTGACGCTGATATTTTTCCAGGCCAACCTGCATGCGCGAACGCAGCATGGTGCGAAAGGTTTGCGAGAGCACCGTCGGCAGCCCGCCTTCGACCAGATTCTCCGGTACCGCACGGCCATTGAAGGTGGCCAAACCGGCATCAAACGGCACCAGCGGATTGATCGCCAATACCAGATCGGCACCCGCTTCAAAGGCGACCGAAGCGTGCAGGGTGCGGCGCAGCGCGCCATCGACGTACCAGCGGCCTTCGATCTCTACCGGTGGATACAATCCCGGCAAGGCCGAACTCGCCTGCACCGCTTTGGAGATGGTGATGTGGTCCAGGCCATTACTGCCAAACCGCACCGTAGCTCCGGTATCCAGATCCACGCTGATGACGTAAAGCGGGTTCGGGAGGTGGCGAAAATCGTTGGTGCAACCATGATGTTCGAATACTTCACGGAGGAACTTTTCAATGGCCCCGTTGTTGAAAATGCCGGTGGGCATCAGCGTGCCAAGGCGGCCGACGATGTCGGTCCATTCGGTATCCAGGGGCTTGGTAATCAGGTCAGTCAACCAGCCGGTGAGCACCCGCGGCACCGCCAGCAGGCGCCGCCCGTATTCGGCAAAGGCGGGACGGAGAAAGGTTTCCGGCCGAAATCGCGCATGGTCGGATTCGTTGGTGAGAAAAATCCGGCACATTTCGGCGGTGCTGATGCCGTTGGCCAATCCCGCCGAAAGGAAAGCGCCCGAGCTGACACCGACGTAGACTTTGAGCTGGGTCAGGTCGAGTCCGCCGAAGGCCTCGTCGATGGCGCGCAAGACACCGAGCTCATACATTCCACCGAGCGGTCCACCACCGGCCACGGCTAGACCGATATGCGCTTTTGGATGTTTTGGTTTACGTGGGCGGTGCGGCGCGGGTTGGACAATCAACATGATGGCTTCACAATAGGGCGCGAACCAAAGTCGCGTCGGAGCGGTGATTGTAGCGAGGCTTCGCTGTCGCCCAACGGCGCTGGCGTCGGTGCCGAAGATTATCGTTTCAATTTTTCATCGTTGCGGGGTTGGACTGAAGTGGCATCGGAGCTGAGTGCGCAATTGAGTTCGCAGATGCAGGCGCTGTCCGCGCTGTCTGCTCCCGGACTGGTCACAGCGGCGGCGGCCGAGCGTCTGGCGCGCCTGAAGACTTGGCAAAATCGCCGATTGGCGCAGAGCTTTGCCGCGCTTAGCGCGGACCCGCGCTACGCCAAGGCGACGACGTTTTTTTTGGATGATTTGTACGCCAGCGCCGATGTCGGTTGGCGCGACCGCGATGTCCACCGGGTGTTGCCGACGATGAACCGCTGGTTGCCGGCATCGGTGTTGGCGACCCTGGCGCAGGCGCTGGAGCTCGATGTGCTATCACGGCGTTTTGATCTGGCGGTCGCCGCCGAAATGCCGACGGCTGAGTTCACCGTCGCCGACTATGCCGAAGCCTATCGGCGGGTGGGGGACCCGGTCGGGCGTGCGCGGCAGATTGAATTGATCCGCGCCGTCGGCTCCGATCTTGAACGTGTTGTCCGCAAGCCGTTCGTGCTGGGGGTATTGAAACTCGCCCGCGCACCGGCGCGCGGTGCGGGTTTCGGCCAACTGCAAAGCTTTCTCGAGCGCGGGTTTTCGGCGTTTCGGGGCATCGGTGATACCGGTCCGTTTTTGCAGGCGATTGTCGAGGGCGAGTCGGAAGTCATGCGGCGGTTGTTTGCTGGCCACCCCGACCCGTTCGGCTTTCAACTGCAACGCTGAACGCGATGGCGTTTAACCGAACTCTTTGTCGAGTACCCGCTCGATCTCGGTCGCCACCGGTTCGCGGATGAACATCAGCAGAAACCCCAACTTGACATGCACTTCGACCTGGCCCTGGCTCAGTGCGATGTGTCCATCCACGCCGCTGCGAGAAAAATGCAGGATATTGTCTTCCCACTGATGCTCCACCGAGAACTTTTTGGCAATCGCCGCAGCGACTTTATTCACCGCCGACTTGGCTGCTTTCATGGATTTGTCGTGTTTGCGGATGATGGATATTTGGCTCATTGTGGTTCCGGTTTGGCTGCGGACCCGGCGATCATGCCAGAATCCGCCCGGCCGATTGCTGGAGCGGGAGACTGTCCATGTTGCGATTACAGGTTTTGTGGGTGCTGGTGGCGACGCTCGCCAGCGCTATGGCCGTTGCGGCGGAGCTTGAGGGCGATTTGCAGATCACGGTGAATGGCAAACCGCTGCGCAGCGGCGAGGCCCAAGAGGCGGTGATCTATTTTCGGCCGCACACGCCGGTGCCGTTGACACCGGCTGCCGAGCCGGCGTTGCTGACCACCCTACGCAAGCAGTTCGTGCCGCACCTGCTGGCGGTGCAGGCGGGCGAGTCGGTTCGATTTCCCAACCAGGACGTGATCTTGCACAACGCCTTTTCGACTTCGCCGACTCGGCCGTTTGATACTGGCCAATATCCGCACGGTGACGGCCAGACTTTCCGCTTCGATCAGCCTGGCTTGGTTCGGGTTTATTGCAATGTGCACCATTCGATGTTTGGTTTCATCCTGGTACTGGATACGCCCTATCACACCCGGGCCGATGCCAATGGCCACTTTCGGTTGGCGGATCTACCCAAAGGCGAAGGCGACATTGTGGTGTTTCATGATCGTGCGCCACCGTTGCGGCAGCGGGTAGTCGTGGGGAAAATCGGGGCCCTGCGGCTTGAGCTGGAACTCAATCAGCGCAAGATTCCGGCGCACAGCAACAAGTTCGGCAAACCCTACAGTCGGAGATCCAATGCCCATTATTGAAGCCAAGCGGACCCGGTTGCCGCTGGCAGCACGGATCTTTTTGATGTGCGCGGGTTTGATTGCGCTGGCCATTGCGGCG
>PEUI01000415.1 GCA_002785585.1 Lysobacterales bacterium CG02_land_8_20_14_3_00_62_12 | reverse complement strand
ACTGGATATCGCCGGTGCCCGGGGGCAGATCGATGACCAGATAGTCGAGATCCGCCCAGCGGGTGTCGTTCAACAATTGCTGCAACGCCTGCGACACCATCGGCCCGCGCCAGATCATGGCGGTATCTGCTTCGATCAAGAATCCGATCGACATCAACTGCACGCCATGCGCGACTTTGGGCTCGATGGTCTTGCCGTCTTTCGAATCGGGTTTGCCCGCCACGCCCATCATCTGCGGCTGGCTGGGGCCATAAATATCGGCATCAAGGATGCCGACGCGGGCGCCTTCGGCCTGCAACGCCAGCGCCAGATTGGCCGCCGTCGTCGACTTGCCAACGCCGCCTTTGCCGGAGGCAACGGCGATGATGTTTTTCACGTTCGGCAGTGGCGTCAACTCATTCTGCACGCGGTGCGCGAACACCCGCGAGCTGACATTGACCGTCGCCTTGGCGATCTCCGGATCGGCTTCCAGCAGCGCCTGCAGCTCGGCGGCAAGCACCGGCTGCCAGGACTTCGCCGGATACGGCAGCACAATATCCACCACCACCCGATCGGCATCAACCCCAATTCCACGCAGCGATCCCGCGCTGACCAGATCCTGCCCGGAATGCGGATCGATATAGGCAGCCAGCACGGCTTGGGCGCGCGTCGAGAGCGTCGTCATCAGCAATATTCCAGCAATGAGCAAGGCGCGAGAGTTTAGCCGAGGCGGTCAAGCGTGGCATCATGGCGCAACCACGCCGCTGCCTGCGCGCAGCGTCCTTCGCTTTTCGGAACCCTCCCGCATGACTGCTCCCCGCCAGATCCTCGTCACCAACGCCCTGCCCTATGCCAATGGCCCGCTGCACTTGGGTCACCTGGTCGGCTACATCCAGGCCGATATCTGGGTGCGGGCGCGGCGCATGGCCGGCGACTTGGTGCATTACGTCTGCGCCGATGATGCCCACGGCACGCCGATCATGCTGGCGGCCGAGAAAGCCTTGGTCAGCGCCGAGGCGTTTATCGCCGACATTCGCCAAGGCCACGAGCGCGACTTTGCCGAGTTTCAGGTCGATTTCGATCACTATCACAGTACCCACAGCCCGGAGAATCGTCGGCTCGCCGAACTGTTCTATCAGCGTCTGACCGCCGCCGGCTTGATCGAAAGCCGCAGCATTCAACAGTTCTACGATCCGCTGAAGGCGATGTTCCTGCCGGATCGGTACATCTTGGGTGAGTGCCCAAAATGCGGCGCTGCCGATCAATACGGCGACAACTGCGAAGTCTGCGGCGCGGCCTATTCGCCCACCGATCTGAAGCACCCGCGTTCGGTGGTCTCCGGCGCCACGCCGGTGATGCGGGCCACCGAACATTTCTTTTTCGACTTGCCCAAGCTGGTCGATTTTCTGCGCGAGTGGTTGCACGGCGATGTCGCCCACCCGGCGGTCAAGGCCAAGCTCGGCGAGTGGCTGCAATCCGGACTGCGCGCCTGGGACATCAGCCGCGATGCGCCGTATTTTGGCTTTGAGATCCCCGGCCAGCCGGGCAAGTATTTCTATGTCTGGCTGGATGCGCCGATTGGCTATCTGGCCAGCTTCCGCGCTTATTGTGACCAGAGCGGCGTCGATTTCGATCAGTTCCTGAAGCCAGACAGCAGCGCTGAGATGCACCATTTCCTCGGCAAGGACATCATCAATTTCCACGGTCTGTTTTGGCCAGCGATGTTGCATGGCGCCGGTTTTCGCACGCCAACGGCGCTGCACGTCAACGGCTATCTCACCGTCAACGGCGCCAAAATGTCGAAGTCACGCGGCACTTTTATTCAAGCACGCAGCTATCTCGACCAGCTCAACCCGGAATATCTGCGCTACTACTTCGCCGCCAAAACCGGCGCCGGCCCAGATGATCTGGACTTGAATCTGGACGACTTCGCCGCCCGCGTCAACGCTGATCTGGTCGGCAAGTTCGTCAATATCGCCAGCCGTTGCGCCGGTTTCATCAGCAAGCGTTTCGACGGCCAGCTCGCCGCCAGTTTGGCCGATCCGGCGATGGTTGCGCAGTTTGTCGCCACCACCCAGGAAGTAATCGCCGCCTATGCCGCCGGCGAACTCAGCCACGCCGTGCGCCTGACCATGCAACTGGCCGATGCCGCCAATCGCTATATCGACGAACAAAAGCCCTGGGTGATCGCCAAGCAAGACGGCGCCGATGCCACGCTGCAATCGGTCTGCACCCAGGGTCTGAATCTGTTCCGCATCCTGGCCGCCTGCTTGCAACCGATTCTGCCGACCACTGCCCTGGCGGTTGCAAAGTTCTTGAACGCACCGCTTGACCGCTGGGATCAACTGGCCACACCGTTGCTCGCGCACCGCATCAAGGCGTACACGCCGCTGCTCACGCGGATCGATCCGCTCGCCATCGCGGCGATGGTCGAAGCCAGTCGCGAAACGCTGCAAGTGATCGCGCCGACGCCGATTGTCGCGCCCAAAATCGCCGCACCCAGCGTCACCCCAGCGGCCGCGGTCGTCGGCACCCCAGCGGCGGCAATGATCGGCATCGACGACTTCAGCAAACTTGATCTGCGCATTGGCCGCGTGCTCGCTTGTGATCTGGTCGAGGGCTCCGACAAGTTGTTGCGCTTCCAAC
Source organism: Lysobacterales bacterium CG02_land_8_20_14_3_00_62_12 (assembly GCA_002785585.1). Taxonomy (GTDB): domain Bacteria; phylum Pseudomonadota; class Gammaproteobacteria; order Xanthomonadales; family Ahniellaceae; genus 0-14-3-00-62-12. Next base: position 488 of record PEUI01000415.1, on the reverse strand, counting down.
TGGATGCCGGCGAACTCGGCCAGCGACAGATTTTTTCCGGCATCCGCGCCGCTTATCCGAATCCCGAAATACTGGTCGGTCGCCAAGTCGTTTTTGTCGCCAATCTGGCACCGCGCAAAATGCGCTTCGGCATTTCCGAAGGCATGATCCTCTCGGCGGGCCACAGTGCCGAACAGCTATTTCTGCTCGGCGTCGATAGCGGCGCCACCCCTGGCATGCCAGTGAAATAATGGCGCCGGTTCGCTCCCGTAGGAGCGACGCCTGCCGTGCGATGGTCTCGCAAGAGTAGGGTGGATAAGCGCAGCGCATCCACCTCTCGGCATCGCGTTGGTTGGTGGATGCGCTGCGCTTATCCACCCTACTTTCTCTTCATAGTCGTAGATCGGTTCAAGTCGTAGGTCGGCTCAAGCGCCGCAGGCGCGGAGCCGACAAAATTGGAAGCTGCCACACCCACTCAAACCCAAGCCCATGATCGACCCCAGCCTCAT
>PEUI01000096.1:350-12949 GCA_002785585.1 Lysobacterales bacterium CG02_land_8_20_14_3_00_62_12 | reverse complement strand
TTTTGGAGAGCGCCTGATGGCAGCAACGAATCCATGGCCAGCGCGCTTTGGCGGCGGCTTGCTGGTACTGATGATGGCCCTGATCGGTGCTTGCGGCGGTGGCCAGGAGACCCCGCCTGTGGTAGTCGCCGAAGCATCGAAAACGCCACCGGCAGCCGCGCTGACCTCGTCCGAGCCGGCCGCGATCCAGCCGGACGCCAGCATCCCGGCGCTGTCGGTGGACGCCAGCAGCGCCAGCATCGTCGGCGCCGAAGGTGCGGTGGCAACGCCAGAAACGCCGGTGATCGAGACCGTTAACTACGAAGACCTGGCCTACGTCGTCGGCGAGAAAATCATCATCAAAACCAACTTGAAGTCCACCCGGCAGGGGGTGCTCAAGCGCTACTTCACCACCAGCCTGAAATTGCTCGCCGAAGAACGTGGCCGGGTGATGGAGATGGATATTCCGCGCGCCAGCGTCAACGAAGTGCAAGTGGTGTGGACACATCCGCAGGGCCAGGCCAGCAGCGCCGCGCACTAAGGCGCCGTTGCTGCGTGGTTGCTGCGACCGCCGCACCGCGCTGGCTGGAATCCGCCTGTTAGAATCTGCCCGTTGATCTCTGCTTCTTGGTGCTTGTAGGGTGGATAAGCAAAGCGCATCCACCAGGCAACTTGGTAAGTGGTTGGTGGATGCGCTGCGCTTATCCACCCTACGAACAGATTCGTGCTGATCCTGTCCCAATCACTTTTGACCGATGCTCCTGCTTCACTGCGGGGTTCCGAGGGTTTATGCCCAAGCGCAGCGACATCCATTCCGTGTTGATTATCGGCGCCGGGCCGATCGTCATCGGCCAGGCCTGTGAGTTCGATTACTCCGGCGCGCAAGCCTGCAAAGCGCTGCGCGAGGAGGGCTACCGGGTGATTCTGGTCAACTCCAATCCGGCAACGATCATGACCGACCCGGAGATGGCCGACGCGGTCTATATCGAACCGATCAACTGGCGCACGATCGAACGCATCATCGCCCAGGAAAAACCGGATGCGTTGTTGCCGACCATGGGCGGACAGACCGCGCTGAACACCGCGCTGGATCTGGCCGATCACGGCGTTCTGGAAAAATACGGCGTCGAATTGATCGGCGCCTCGCCCGCCGCCATTCGCACCGCCGAAGACCGCGCGCTGTTTCGCCAAGCGATGATCGAGATCGGCCTGGATTGTCCGCGCGCGGAGGTCGTTCGCGGCATCGATGCGGCGTTTGCAGCGCAGCTCAAGGTGGGCTTTCCGACCATCATCCGGCCCAGTTTCACCTTGGGCGGCAGCGGTGGCGGCATTGCCTACAATCGCAAAGAGTTTGTCGAGATCGTCGAGCGCGGCCTGGAGCTGTCGCCGGTACACGAAGTGCTGATCGAAGAATCGGTGCTCGGCTGGAAAGAGTTCGAGATGGAAGTGGTGCGCGATGCTGCCGACAACTGCATCATCGTCTGTTCGATCGAAAATTTCGATCCGATGGGCGTGCATACCGGCGACTCGATTACCGTGGCGCCGGCGCAGACCCTCACCGACAAGGAATATCAGCGGCTGCGCGATGCCTCGATCGCCGTGCTGCGCAAAATCGGCGTCGATACCGGCGGCTCCAACGTGCAGTTCGGCATCAACAGCGAGAACGGCCGCGTGGTGGTGATCGAGATGAACCCGCGGGTCTCGCGTTCGTCGGCGCTGGCCTCCAAAGCCACCGGTTTTCCAATTGCCAAAGTCGCCGCCAAATTGGCCGTCGGCTACACCCTGGACGAACTCAAGAACGACATCACCGGCGGCTTGACCCCGGCCGCGTTCGAGCCAACCATCGATTATGTCGTCACCAAGATTCCGCGGTTTGCTTTCGAGAAGTTTCCGGCTGCCGATTCACGGTTGACCACGCAGATGAAATCGGTCGGCGAGGTGATGGCGATCGGCCGCACCTTTTCCGAGTCGCTGCAAAAAGCCCTGCGCGGTCTGGAGATCGGCAAGGATGGACTCGATCCGACCGCCATCGACTGGCATACCGAGGCTGGTATGGTCGAGCTCAAGCGCCAGGTACGCGAAGCCGGCCCGGAGCGGATTTTTTATGTTGCCGATGCCTTTCGCGCCGGATTGACGCGCGATCAAGTGGCGGCGTTGAGCCATATCGATCACTGGTTTCTGGCGCAGATCGAGCACTTGGTGCAGGTCGAAAAAACCGTCGCCGAGCGCGGCTTGTCGGCGCTCGATGGCAGCCGCATCCGCGAACTCAAACGCCTCGGCTTCGCCGACGCCAGATTGGCCAAACTGGTTGGCTCCAGCGAGGAAGTGATGCGGCATTTACGGCGCGCGCTCAACGTCCGGCCGGTGTACAAGCGGGTGGATTCCTGCGCCGCCGAGTTTGCCACCAGCACCGCTTATTTGTATTCGACTTACGAAGACGAGTGCGAAGCCAATCCCAGCCAGCGCGACAAGATCATGGTGCTCGGCGGCGGTCCCAATCGCATCGGCCAGGGCATCGAGTTTGATTACTGTTGCGTACACGCGGCGATGGCGCTGCGCGCCGATGGCTACGAAACCATCATGGTCAACTGCAATCCGGAAACGGTATCGACCGATTACGATATTTCGGACCGACTCTATTTCGAGTCGCTGACGCTGGAAGACGTGCTCGAAATCGTCGACAAGGAAAAACCCAAAGGCGTGATCGTGCAGTACGGCGGGCAAACCCCGTTGAAATTGGCGCGGGCGCTGGCGGCCAATGGCGTGCCGATCATCGGCACCACGCCAGACTCCATCGACCTGGCCGAAGACCGCGAGCGGTTTCAGCAACTGATTACCCTGCTCGGGCTCAACCAGCCGCTCAATCGCACCGCGCGCACGCCCGAGCAAGCGCTGACTTTGGCGCGCGAAATCGGCTATCCGCTGGTGGTGCGGCCGAGTTATGTGCTCGGTGGCCGGGCGATGGAAGTGGTGCATTCCGATGCCGATCTGAAGCGCTACATCACCGACGCGGTACAGGTGTCCAACGATTCGCCAGTGTTGCTCGATCACTTTCTGGATAACGCCATCGAAGTCGATGTCGATGTGATCGCCGATGCCGAAGGCAATGTTTTTATTGGCGGCATCATGGAACACATCGAAGAGGCGGGCGTGCATTCGGGCGATTCTTCGTGTTCGCTGCCACCGTTTTCGTTGAGCGCCGGCATCCAGGATCGGCTGCGCGACCAGGTGGCGCAAATGGCGCGGGCACTTAAAGTGATCGGGCTGATGAATACGCAGTTTGCCATTCAGGGCGAAACCATTTTTGTGCTTGAAGTCAATCCACGGGCGTCGCGAACGGTGCCGTTTGTTTCCAAGGCAACTGGCGTCGCGCTGGCCAAAGTCGCCGCCCGCTGCATGGTCGGCCAGTCGTTGATCGCGCAGGGTTGTGTGCGCGAAGTGCGGCCGAAATATTTCGCCGTCAAGGAAGCGGTGTTCCCGTTCATCAAGTTTCAGAATGTCGATCCGATCCTCGGCCCGGAAATGCGCTCGACCGGCGAAGTCATGGGCGTCGGCAGCAATTTCGGCGAGGCGTTTGCGCGCGCCCATGAGGCCGCCAACATCCACCCGCCGAAACTCGGCAAGGTCTTCTTGAGCGTCCGTGACGGCGACAAAGCGCGGCTGACCGCGGTCGCCCAGGAACTGTTGCGGCAGCGGTTTACCCTGGTCGCGACCCAGGGCACTTGCCGGCATTTGCGTGAGCAAGGGATCGCCTGCGACTACATCAACAAGGTCGCCGAAGGCCGCCCGCACATCGTCGATATGATGAAGAATGACGAGATCGTCTTTATCGTCAACACCACCGAAGGCAAACAGGCCATTGCCGATTCGTTTGCCATCCGCCGCGAAGCCTTGCAACTCGGCATTACTTATTCCACCACCTTGACCGGCGCCCGCGCGCTGATCCATTCCATGACCCACCGTCACACCGAACGGGTGACCTCACTGCAAACCTTGCATGGAACCTTGAACTGATGAAAAGAGCCCCACTCACCAAACGCGGTGTCGAGCGTTTGCGGATCGAATTGGAACGACTGAAGAGCGTCGAACGTCCGCGCATCATCGCCGCCATCGCCGAAGCGCGTGCCCATGGCGATCTGAAAGAGAACGCCGAATACCACGCCGCGCGCGAACAGCAGAGCTTCGTCGAAGGTCGTATCCAGATGCTCGAAGGCACCTTGTCGTTTGGCGAAATTATTGACGTAAGCAAGCTCGCCGCCGGCGCGCGCGTGGTGTTTGGTGCCACCGTCGAGCTGATCGAGCTGCACAGCAACGAAGAGAGCTGCTACCAGATCGTTGGCGAAATTGAAGCCGACATCAAGCAGCGACTGATCTCGATCAACTCGCCGATGGCGCGCGCACTGATCGGCAAAAGCGAGGGCGATACCGTGGAATTGTTGCTGGTCAACGGCAACAAGAGCTACGAGATTGTCGGCGTGCGCTACGAGTAGGGTGGATAAGTACCGCGCATCCACCATGCACCCTGGCGATGGACCGGAAGTGCTGCGCCTATCCTGGACATGGGTGCTTGGATTGGACGGAGCGACCACTTTGATTTTTCAAGCCAGCTTGCTGCGCCGGTGGGCATGACGGCGCTGACACTGTTGCTGCCGTCGGCGCGCAAGCTGGCCGCTACCGATGGCGGCCGCGGCTGGCTGGATCGGCTCGGCCAGGCCGACCGGCTGCCAGATCAAGGCGCGCCGCTGGCCGCTCTGGCCGGCGGCGTATTTACCGTGGTCCCCAGCGATTTTTCTGAGGCCGCCGTGCGCCGTCATGGCGAAGCCGACGATGCCGCCGATGGCGTATGGCTGTGCGCCGATCCGTGCTGGTTGGTCGCCGAGCCCACCGGTCTGCGGATGATGGCCGGCGGCGCGATGCAGTTGTCTGCGCTCGAAGCCGAGGACTTTGCGGCGGTGCTGGCACCGATCTTCGGTGATGCCGGTATCGCCCTGCGGCTGGGCGCGCCAGACCACTGGTATCTGCAACTGCCGGCCGGCGCCGAACTGCCAAGGTTTTCGCCTTTGCGCGATGTGCTGGGCGACGATATCGAACGCCACCTGCCGGTTGGCAAGCCAGGCTTGCGCTGGCGTCACCTGCACAACGAAGTGCAGATGTCGTTGCATCAGCATCAGCACAACCAGCGCCGCGCCGAACGCGGGCTGGCGCCGGTCAACAGCCTCTGGTTCTGGGGCGGTGGCCGCCTGCCCAATCGCGTGGGTTGCGCGCAAGATCAACTATTGAGCGATGACTTGCTGGTGCGCGGTTTGGCCCGGCTCGCGGCGGTGCCGTGCAGCGCGGTGACCTCGCTGGCAGCGGCGCTGACCCTGGGGCCACGGGTCGCCGTGGATCTTCGCGATGCCAGCGATCTCGAAGCGTTGACCAACACTTGGCTGCTACCCGCGCTGGCGGCTTTGCGCCACGGTCCGATCCGCAGTTTGCAGTGCGGTTTCGACAGCGGCGAGTGCTGCCGTCTGCGCGCCTGGCATCGCTGGCGGTTCTGGCGCCGTGGTTGGTCGCCGACCACAACCGCAGGCGGCGCGCGTTGAAGGCGCGCGTGGTTCGCCGCGCGCTGCCAGCGGCGGCGCCGATCCTCAACGAAGCGGCTTTGCATCCGGTGTTGCGACGGGTTTACGCCGCGCGTGGCATCACCGCCATCGAGCAGCTCGATCAACGGCTGACGCGCTTGGCCGATCCGGTTTTATTGGGTGGACTCGATCACGCCTGCGCGCTGTTGGCCGCCGCCATCGTGGCGCAGCAATCGATCTTGATCGTCGGTGATTTCGATGCCGATGGCGCCACCGGCACCGCCGTCGCCATCCGCGGGCTCGGCCTTTTGGGCGCCCAGCGGGTGGCATTTCGGGTGCCCAATCGCGCCATTCACGGTTATGGCCTGAGCCCGGCCCTGGTCGCCGAATTGGCGCTGGCGCCGCCGCAACTGTTGATCACGGTGGATAACGGCATCGCTTGTCACGCTGGCGTGCAGGCCGCGCTGGCGCTCGGTTGCCGGGTCATCATCACCGACCACCATGTGCCCGGCAGCCAATTGCCAGCAGCCGATGCCGTGGTCAACCCGAATCTGCCGGGTGATGGCTTTCCGAGCAAAGCGCTGGCCGGCGTCGGCGTGATGTTTTATTTATTGCTGGCGTTGCGCGCGCATTTGCGCGGCAGCGATTTTTTTTCGACCGAGCGGCCCGAGCCGGATCTTTCGGTGCTGCTGGATCTGGTCGCCATCGGCACGGTGGCGGATCTGGTGCCGCTCGATTTCAACAACCGCGTGCTGGTGGCGGCTGGCCTGCGGCGGATTCAGGCTGGGCGCGCCGCCATTGGCGTCAACGCCATCATCCGGGCAGCCGGTCGCGATCCGGCGCGGATCGATGCCGCCGACCTGGGATTTGTCGTCGGCCCCCGGATCAATGCCGCCGGGCGCCTGGAAGACATGAGCATCGGCATCCACTGTCTGCTGAGTGAGAGCGCCGAGCAGGCTCAAATTCTGGCCGCGCGGCTCGACGGCATCAATGCCGAACGCCGTGGGGTGCAGGCGGAAATGGTCGCCGAAGCCGAAGCCTGGCTCCAGCATTTTCATCCGGACCACGCGCAGTTGCCGCCGGCGTTGTGTTTGTTCGACGCCACCTGGCATCCCGGCGTCATTGGCTTGGTGGCATCGCGGATCAAGGATCGGGTCCATCGACCAACCATCGCGTTTGCCCCAGCGGCGACGGATGGCCGCGAGCTGCGCGGTTCGGCGCGCTCGATCCCGGGACTGCATCTGCGCGACGCGCTCGCCGCCGTCGACGCGCGGCACCCCGGCTGGATTCTCAAATTTGGTGGCCACGCGATGGCGGCAGGCTTGAGTTTGCAGCGCCAACACTTTGACCGATTCGCCGCCGCTTTCGCCGAGGTGGTTCGTGAGCGCGTCGATCCGGCCTGGTTGGAAGCGCTGCTTTACAGCGATGGCACCCTCGCCGACGACGATTGCGACCTGGCACTGGCCTGCGCCCTGCGCGCTGGCGGCCCCTGGGGGCAGGGCTTTCCCGAACCGCTGTTCGACGGCGAGTTCCAGATCGAATCGGCGCGTCTCCTGGGCACCCGCCACCTCGCACTGAAACTGCGCTGCTGCCAATCCGCCAGGGTCTTCGAAGCCGTGCATTTCGGCGCGTTCACCGGCCAATTGCCGAGCGGCCGCTGGCACTACGCCTACCAAGTACAGGTCGATGAATGGCGCAACCAACACCGTCTGCGCCTGTTGATCCGGCAAGCGCTACCGGTGCTGGCGGCAACGGCGTCGTAACCACCAACACTACGCTGGATCGCCCCTGCGGATCACGTAAGTTTCGAGCCTGGCGCCATAGGCTTCGAGCTCAGCAGCACTTAGTTCGCAACCACGGGCATGGCGCGGCAGGTCGACGCTCAGGTGTCGATAGCAGCCGCCAAGCGCGCACACTTCGGCGGCAAGGTGAACTGGCAAGGTGCCGACCACGCTATCGCCCGCCGTGACCTGTGCCGGGTCGAGGTGCGGTACCGGCACGACATCGGTGAAGCCCTGTGCGCGCAGCCAGTCCAGGGCGCCGGGGTGGCGGGTGACGAGGTAGGTGGTCATGGCTGAACGTCCAGATTACGCTTCGTATTGCAACGTATTACCGAGGAGTCCGGCGATGACCAGGTTGAGCGTGCGCCTGAGCGACAAAGAGGCGCAGGATCTGCAAGCGATCTGCGATTCCTTGGGCAAAAGCCGCAGTGAAGTGGTACGCGATGCCATGCGCGCACACCGGCTGCGCCAGGCACTGCGCGCAAGCCAGGCGGAATTGCCACCGGCAGCCCGCGCCGCTGGCTGGTTGACCGAGGACGACCTCCTGCACGAGGTGTCGTGAGGGTTTTTCTCGACACCAATGCGGGGCTGTCCGCCACCATATTTGCGGGTCTGTGCGAAGCACTGGTGACCGAGTGCTCGGATAACGGCTGGCTGCTGACCAGCCCACGGGTGCAGGCCGAGGCGCACGCGGTGCTGCTGCGCAAGTTTCCGCCTCTGCCGCGCGCGAGTGGGTTGTTCGATGACAACTGGCGCGAGGCCGAATTGATCGCCGACGTGGCCGAACCCGCCGAGGACAACGACGCACGTCTGGTAGCCGCCGCTGTCGCTGCGGGAGCACCCATTTTCGTCACCGGCGATCGCCGCGTGCTGGGCCGGAAGGCGGTTGCTGCGATGCGGATACGGTCGCCACGCGAGGCGTGGATCGCCTTTGTTCGCGCCGCATTTGCGCGGCGGGCAAGCGCCGTGGTTATCCGCGTGCGCAAGCGCCGCGCTTACCAACTTGGCTTGCATCATTGGCCTCGCAACCACGCCTTGACCTTGAGCGTGTCCTGATAGTCGTGATCCTTGTCCGGGTTTTTCTTCGCGGTGTTTTCTTTCCATTTGTTGGCGTTGCGCATGAGTTGCTCGACGTGAAGCGCGATTTCGCGTTTCGTATCGCCGCTCCACCGGCCTGATTTCAAGCCGTTGAACAGGGCGGAGAGCTCGGTCTGATTTTTGTCCGGACGGGCGTCGAGAAACTCACGAATAGCGCGTGCCGTGGGCGCCAATGCAGCGAGATCGGCTTCGCGTTCTCGCGCGGCTTGTTCCGCGCGCAGTTTGTCGGCGACGGCTTGCGCGGCTTGCTCGCGGACTTGCTTCACCTCTGGGTCTTCCTCCAACGCGCCATAACCAACCGCGGTCTTGGCGCCAAAGCCGAGCCAGGCAAAGGCGTGCGTGAAGGCGGCGGTGAGCAAGCTTTGCCAGCGATCATTGGCGGCAAGCTCGGGTGCGAGCCGCGCCAGATGCTGCGTGTCGCAAACGACATGAAACGTGAAACCCGAGCCCGGCGGCACGGTGAGGAAATGGATCGGGTTGGGCTGGCCGGAGTCGTGCGGGGTGATGCTGTCGCCGGACATCTTGTCTAATTTTTGCTGGTAATAATGGCCCTGATGCGGGGTCATGACTTCGACCGTCAGGCTGTCGCCCTTGATCTGCGGGATCACGTCCCAGAAGCCGAGCGCGCCGCGCAGGTGATCGCTGTCGCCGTCTTCGGATTCGCGGCCGAACAGCACATCGATCATCGCGAGCATCACCGGGTGCTGGTTCGTGTCGAGCACGGCGCGGCGTTTGTCGCTCGCGCCCTGCATCAGCGGAATGGTTTTGTTGTCGTTCCAGCCGCTGGCGTCGCCCCAGTCACCCGATGCCAACTCGCGGGCGGATTGTCGCAGCACGCCTTTGATCCCGCTGCCGGCCAGATAGGGCAGTCCGTAAGGGTTGAGAAACGCAAAACCGTTCTCCAGCGGGTGTTCGTTGCCAAGGCCGGTGGTGAACGGCGCGGTGGCCAGTGCGTCGAGGCGGAGCAGATTGGCCACGGTATTGGCCAGCGCTTCCTGCCGCTTGGCCAGCGCCCGCATGCGTTGCTGATCGGATTGGGCGAGTGTGGTGATCTTTTTCCATGCCGCGTGGGCCGCGGAGTCGTTCTTGTCCCACAGGCTGGGCAGGGGTTTTTGCTTGCGTTGGCAAAGTTCGACGATGGTCGCATCCATGCCCTTCTTCATCAGTAATTCATTTACTTCGCGGCCTTCTGGACTAGCGGCCTGCGCGCGCCCAGTGACCTCAGCCTGCTGATCGGTGCGATTCGTCCAGATCGGCAGCAGCAGACCAAAACGCATCCCTGGCGAGGCCTGTGAGAAGTCGGAGCCCAGATAATTGGGAACAGCAGCGATCGACATGTCAGTTTCCCTGCACGCGCGCGGCCGCCATCTGCCGCAGCCAGCGCAGCCAGGCGAAGGCTTCGGCGGTGACGGCTTGGTAGTTGCGTGCCTCGGCTGCCATCAGCTCCTGCATGACGTGCTCAAAATCAGCGCTTGCAATCAGCTGGGGAAATTGACGTTGCAGCCACGTGCGCAGATCACCGGCGACATCTTCATGGCATTTGCCTTTTTCCTTTTTTCCTTTTTCATGACAGAACGCCAACACCTGCATCAGTCCCGAGTTCATGATCAACGCGGGCAGACCCTTGGCGACGTTGACGTGTTCCTTTTTGTAGCGTTCTGACTTCGCCCACGCATCCTGCGCGCGCTGTTGTTCGAGGGTTTGCCGGGGTTGATTTTGGCTGGCGGCGCTCATCACTTGCCCTCCACGATGCGCGCCAGCACCAGGCCGCGCCCAGTGGTGGCGTCACCGCCAATCTGCAGCAGCTTGCCGTCGATCACGGCTTTGATCTGTGCCATTACCGCTTCGGCCAGCAATTCGTTCTCCTTGCCATTGCCGGTGCGGGTCTGGCTGGCCAGCAACGGCGCCAGCAGCAACGATTCCGGTGGCAGATTTTCGGTGTAGAAAAGTCCACCATCGCTGGCGGTGCCGGTGTCGGCATCGATGCGCACATGCGGCTCGACCAGCATGGCGTTGTGCGCGAAGTAGGCAAAATCGGTGTCGGAAAGGACCACCAGATCGGTCTTGAGCTTGTCGCGGAAGAAGGCGTAGGCGTCGCCGTCCGGCAGAGCTTTGGCGGCGAGGTCGGCAGCGATGGTCTTCAGCTTGGCGCCGTCTTGGTCGGCGGCCCGGTATTCGAAGGCTTCCAGATGCAGCTTGTCGCCAGACAGCAGCGCCGGGTTGACGAGCCGACAGTCGCCATCGGCCACCGCCGACAGCGCCGGCCAATCTGTGGCGACGCCAATCAGTTGCAGCAGGCGCTGGGCACGGGCCAGTGCCTGCGGGCAGGTCGCATAGACATAGCCACCCTTCAACGAACGCACCGGCAATGCCAGCAGTTGCGCATCGCCAAAGCTGACCGCGCCGGCGTGCAAGTCGCTCGATCCGGCCTTTGGCCCAAATAGTCGGCCGATCAGTTTTTCATCAGCACCGATGGCGGTGAAACCGTGCCGCACCGCGCCCTTGATGCCGGAACCGGCAAAGCTGGGGTGACCGGTGTGGCGCTCGCGCTGGATCGGGTTGTCGATGACGCCAACGGCACTGCCCGCGCCCATGTGAACCGGGCTGACGGCGTACAAAAAGACGGCTGCGTGTTTTTCGAACATGGGAGGATTCCTTCGATGGTCAGATCAAGACAGGTTGCGAAGTGCGCTCGATGGTTTCGCGTAAAGACGGTGGCGCATCGGGCCAGAGCACGACATCGACCCGAAACGGCAGGTCGCTATCGTCCAGGTCGGCATGCAGCTCGGCGAGGGTCAGGTCGGGAATCGGTTCTTCGCCCATGATCACCAGGTCGATATCGGAGTGCGGCTTGGCCCGGCCGGTCGCGCGCGAACCGAAGGCGCGTATTGCCCGCTGCGGCAAGCGCACGGCGAGGATGCTGCGCAGCAGCGTCAATTGCTCTGGCGTCAGGTCAAGCATCGGCTGCCCCTCGCGCTTGCAGACTTTGCAGCAGTAGGCGGGCGTCGCGCGCGAACCCGCCCAGACTCTGGTAAACCACCGCGGCCTTGGCGGCATCGTAAGCGTGCGAAGTGAGATTACGTTTGTCGCGATAGACGAACCAGCGCGGCACCGCATCGACCTCGATCAACCCTTGTTCCGAGCCGCTGCGGATCAGGCTGCGGTAGCTCATGGCATCCACCTCGACCGCATTGGGCAGGTCTCGTTCCAGACGGCGTTTCAGCATTTTCCACGATAGTTCGAAGGTGAACTCGAAGCGTTGGATGCAGGCGTCACGAAGCTCCTCGTCAGTAGGCGCTGCCGTTGAGCGGAGCAAGGCCTTGTCGAGTGAGGTCAAGGCTTTTTCGAACGAAGTCAGATCAAGTTTCATCGGGTTTCCCATGCAGCCGGGAGGCAGCGGTTGAAGCCCTCGGCGCGACGCGCTGCATCTTCATCTTCGCAGGGATCGCACCACAAGCCAGCTTCCACAAGCTTGCCAAGGGCTTCGGCGGTGGCGTCGAGCTCATCGAACCAGTACACGCTGCCGCTGGATACGGCGCGCTGCGCCGGTTTGGGCTGGCGCTTGGCCAGATCCCAGCCGGACACCACTTCGGCGCGCGGCACGGCAGCGCTTACCAGCCGCGCTTTGACGCCGTGCAAATCGAAGCGATAGCTGCCATCGGCGTGCTGGTCGATACCGGTGGGTAGCCAGCCGTTTTTGAATAGGCCGGGAGTGGTCAACAGCAGGCGGCAACGACCGGCATCGACGATGGCGGGGTAATCGGCTGCGGGCGGGTGGTATGGCACCTTGGATACCGCCGCTGCGCGGCCATCACCGCCGAAGCGCAGGCTGCCACTCACAGCGGGAACTGCCCCGGTGACGGTAGCCAGGAAGCCGACATCGGGTCGCATCGCCACCGCCTGCACCGAAAACAACTGGCCATCACTGGCGCGGCCGGTGGCGGCATCAAGGCCGACGCCGACGCGGTGATCGAGCAGCCACAGCGCGCTGGTTTTGACGACATCGGCGGCGTCGGGCACCGCCCCTGCCAGGTATTTGCGCCAGCCGCTCTCACCGAGCCAATAACCGCTGGTCGGCTTGCGGCGTTCGCTTTCGGCCAATACCGGCAGTTGTGGCAAGGCACATGAGCTCGCCAGCCCGGGGCTGGTGATCGCGGTTGGCTTCAGGGCGCGGACC
>PEUI01000096.1:0-323 GCA_002785585.1 Lysobacterales bacterium CG02_land_8_20_14_3_00_62_12 | reverse complement strand
AGATCGGCCGGCGGCTGAATCAGGATTTCCACGTTGCCACCAGGCCCGCGCCGGGCGAGATGGAACGCGGTAACGGCGAAGCTACCGGGCTTGGCCGGTGTGCCAAGCGTGGGGTGGTCGATCTCACCGCGCGCGAACGCAGCCAAGTCGATGCCATCATCGACCAGCATGCGCGAGCGCAGCGCGCCAGCCGCGACCGAAGGCCACGGCGGAATCAACGCTTCGCCATAGCAGCCCGGATCGCCGAACAGCTTGTTGCCGCGCAGAAACAACACATCCAGTGGTTCCAGAAAAACGGACTGGCTCATGCGACGGACTCCTGG
>PEUI01000229.1 GCA_002785585.1 Lysobacterales bacterium CG02_land_8_20_14_3_00_62_12 | reverse complement strand
GTTGACGTCGGTGGTGGCTGCCGCCAGCGGGCCCGACGAACAATGGGAAATGTCGGTGCAAATGCAGATGCAGGGCATGGCGATGCCGGGCTCGAAGTCGCTGATTTGTCAGCCGGCCACGCCGGCCTATGATCCGGCGCGCGGTGCGATGGAGAAGAACTGCACGATGAGCGATGTGCGGGTGGTCGGCAACAAGTCGTTCTGGAAGATGCGTTGTACCGGCGAAAACGCGATGGCGGGCGAGGGCGAGATGCTGCGCACGCCCGATGCCCTCAAAGGCAATATGAAGATGCAGATGCAAGGCATGGCGATGACCATGGTGATGACCGGCCGCCGGGTCGGTACCTGCAGTGCCGTGGCCGAAAAGAAAAAAATCGATGTGATGGTGGCCGATGCCAAGGCCAAGGGAGACGCCGCCCAGAAGGCGGCCTGTGTCCAGCTTGGCGACATGATGATTAAGAGCGGTGGCCATGAACCCAAAATGCCGTCGGAATTCGCTGCTTCCGGTAAGTGCGCTGCTGATAAACCCGTGGTATGCGAGAAGGCGCGCGCGTTGGCAGCCAGCTTCGATGGCTATTCGGTCTATGCCAAGAGCAAGGGCTGGGTAGCGGCAGCCTGCGGTATCCAGCTGGCGAGCAGCCGCGCACAGCTATGCCCCAAAGCATTTTCTGCCAAAAAATATGGGTTTCTGAAGAGCCAGTGCCCGGTTGAAGCCAAGGCCGCGCGAGCGCAGCATTGCGGAGGTTTCGGTCGCGGCTACACCGCCGATGCCGCCAATCCCTACGCGGCGTTGTGCCGACCGTAGGCGGTAATGAAGGCAGTGAACGTAGGTCGGCTCAAGCCGCGCAGCGGCGGAGCCGACATTTGTTTTGACCGATACTTTCCACGTTTCGGGATGTCTTGGTTTGGATCGTGCCTTGAGTCGCGGTAGGGCAATGTCGGGTCCGCGCCGGTGGCGCTTGACCCGACCTACACTCTTTGTGCTTTGGCTGCTCGCATCGGGCCTGGCTGTGGCTGAATCGTCGGATGCCGTTGACCCGTTCGCCGATATCGCCACGGCCTATCTGGTGCAACAAAATGGCCTGACCCGCTGGCAACAATCGGCGGATCGTCGCTTGCCTCCGGCCAGTCTCACCAAGATCATGACCGCCTTGTTGGTGCTGGAACGGGGTGGCTTGGATCAGGTCGCCGTGGTCGGTTCGGCCGCCATCGCCGAGACTGGCACGCGCGTGGGCTTGCGGTTCAAAGATCGGCTCAGCGTCGCCGATTTGTTGGCGGCCAGTTTGATCGCCTCGGCCAATGATGCCTGCCATGCCTTGGCCGATCAGGTCGCGGGCAACGAGCAGGCTTTTGTGCAGCAGATGAATCAGCGTGCGCTCGCCTTGGGTCTTGCCGATACCCATTTCGCCAATGCTTGCGGCCACGACGCGGTTGGCCACTACGCCAGCGCCCGTGATCTGGCAGCGCTCACCGAGCAGGCGTTGACGCACACCGAGTTTGCCCGACTGGTGGCGTTGCCGACGCTGACGATTGCCGTGGTCAATAGCGGAAGAAAAATTGTTTTGCAGACGTCGAATGCGTTGATTGGTCGCTATCCGGGGGTGATCGGCGTCAAGACCGGCTATACCCCGCAGGGCGGCAAGTGTCTGGTCGCCTTGGCTGAGCGCGACGGTCAGCGGGTGTTGCTGGTGTTGCTCAACGCGCCGGATCGCTGGTGGTCGGCGAGCGATGTTTTTGATCGCGCGTTTGCGGTCGCCACCGATGCGTCTTGAGCGCACCTGGCCCGCGCTGGGAATAGGTTTGGCGGTGCTGCTTGCCTACGCCACGGCGTGGCACGGTGACTTTCAGTTTGATGACTACAACGTCATCGTCGCTGCCGATCCGGTGCATTCATGGCAGGCTTGGGTCGCCGGGCTCGGGAGTGGGCTGCGGCCCCTGCTGAAACTGAGCTATCTGCTGAACTGGTCGATTGATCCGCAACCGCTGGGCTTTCATCTGTTCAACTTGCTCGTGCATTTGACGACAACCGCGCTGGTGTATTTGCTGGTGCGCCGCTTCGGCGAAATCCACGCACCGTCGTTGGATTGGCGATCGGTGGCGTGGGTCACGGCGCTGTGGTTTGGCTTGCACCCGGTGCACACCGAGGCGATTACCTACGTCAGCGGTCGAGCCACTTCGTTGATGACGATGGGCTATCTCGGCGCTTTGTACGCCTATACGCGCGGCTGGCGCTGGTGCGCGCTCTGCGGTTTTGTCGCCGCGGTATTGGTGAAAGAAAGCGCGATGTTGTTGCCATTCACCCTGCTGCTGTGGGAGGGGCTGGCCGGCAGTTCGCCGCGCAGCATCGTGCGTCGACAATGGCCATGGTGGTTGCTCGCAGTGTTGGCGGTGTTGGCGTTGCTGGCGCATCCCGCTTATCGCTCGCTGATCGGCAACAGTTGGCGGTTGCATGATTCACTGGCCGCCGGATGCACGCAGTTGCTTGCCGCCACCTATTTGATCGGCCAATTGCTCTGGCCAGCCGCCCTCAATATCGATCCCGACTTGCCGGTGATTACCGATCTGGCTGCGGTGTGGCCACAGTGGTTGGGCTTGGCATTGCTGGTCTGGCTGGCGTGGCGATGGCGACGTGAGCGACCCTGGGTCAGTTTCGGCGTGGCCTGGGCAATCCTGCATTTGCTGCTGTTCAACGCGCTGTTGCCGCGCACCGACATCGCCAACGAGCGCCTGTTGTACTGGGGTGACTGGGCGCTGATCTTTGCCATCGTCACCGAGCTGCGGTTGCGTCTGCCGCGCCGGTGGTTTAACGCCGTTGCCATCGCCTTGGCCGTTGCCATGACGCTCACCACCAGCGCCCGCAATCGGATTTATCAATCCGAGATCGCGCTCTGGCAGGACACCGCCGCCAAATCGCCGCACAAAGCGCGGGTGCTGAACAATCTCGGTTACGCCTATGCCGAGGCCGGTCGCCGTGCCGAAGCGGAACGTGCCTATCGAGAAGCTCTGCGCTGGCAGCCGGATTACCTCAAGGCCAGTAATAATCTGCGCCGATTGCAGGCAGGCCACGCGCCGCCAGAGGCGAATTGAGCGGGCCTTAGGCGTCGCGCAGAAATAACTTGCCCATCTTGCTGGTCCTTATCGCCCGCCTGCGTCGTTGCACAAAGCGTCACAT
>PEUI01000003.1 GCA_002785585.1 Lysobacterales bacterium CG02_land_8_20_14_3_00_62_12 | reverse complement strand
GTGCGACCGGTGTCGAGTTCGACCTCGCACAGGGTGGCATTGGCAAATTTCTCCAATACCCGGAACACGCTGCGCGAGGGCTTGCCGTCGGCATCGACGCGGACCACGCGTTCACCGCCTTGACGCGTGTTTTTTTCCAGCGGCACGTTGACATCGAAACGGGCGCGCGCCAGCACGCCATGCAACAAGGCCAGATAGCGTTTGTCGGTCTGACCGTTGCGGATGAGTTCCTGCACGCCGGTCAGTGCCGAACGCTTTTTGGCGAATACCAACACGCCGCTGGTATCGCGATCCAGCCGATGCACCAGTTCCAGCGACTGCTGCGGCCGCCACTGGCGCAACAATTCGATCGCACCGAATTGAATACCACTGCCGCCATGGCTGGCAACCCCACTCGGCTTGCTGATGACGACATAGTTGCGGTCTTCGAACACCACCCAACTGTCGATTCGGTTGAGCAGGCCCGCTGGCGCCAGTTCCGGCACACCCGGCTCGGCCATCCGTACCGGCGGTACCCGCACCAGATCGCCATCGACCAACCGCGTTTCGGGTTTGGCGCGCTTGCCGTTGATTCGCACCTGACCCGAACGCAGCAATCGATAGACATGCGAACGCGGCACGCCCTTGAACAGGCCAAGCAGAAAGTTGTCGATCCGCTGCCCGGCGTGTTCGGCGTCAATCGGCAGCTGGCGAACCGTCGCCGTGGATTGAGAATCGGGGTTGGCGCTCAATTCAATTTGCTACCTGGTCGGGTGATGAGACCTGGATCCAGCCGGATGGTTGAACCCAGCAGAATCGGCAAGTTTGCCGAGTTGGCGCTACTGGCGCTACACTCGCGCCGCGATTTGCGTCGAAAGCCGCGTGCGATCAAGAACTTGAACGCCCAACTTCGGCTGTCGCGCCCGCTGCGGCGGACTGCGGTTCGAGCACTGGCGGCGATTTCAAGCCTCCCTGGTGCCGCGCATCCTAGCTTCTTCGGTGGGCCTTTGCGGCGAATCCACAACCGTGGATTCGCTTCGGCGAGACGCACGCCGACCGGCATGGATTGGGCCGGCATCATTTAATCCGCAATGCAAGTAAGCGTTCCTGAAAGTCGTACCGCCGCATCGTTCAACTAGGTTGGCAGCTTGTCCAAGGCCTTACCGCCGCAAGCGCCGCTGGCTGGAATGACCGCTGAAGCGGGCGCCCACAGGAGCGTCAGGAAAATCACAATGAAACGTATGTTGATCAACGCAACTCAGCGTGAAGAGTTGCGCGTGGCTATCGTCGATGGCCAAACCCTGTTCGATCTGGATATTGAAACGCCGTCCCACGAACAGAAAAAGTCGAACATCTACAAAGCCCGGGTGACCCGGGTCGAGCCCAGCCTGGAAGCCTGCTTCGTCGAGTACGGCGCCGAACGCCATGGTTTTCTGCCGCTGAAAGAAATCAGCAAGGAATACTTCACCGCCGGCCTCGACCACCACAAAGCCGGCATCCGCGAATTGCTCAAAGAAGGCCAAGAACTGGTCGTCCAGGTCGAGAAAGAGGAGCGCGGCAACAAGGGCGCAGCGCTGACTACATTCATCAGTCTGGCCGGTCGCTATCTGGTGTTGATGCCCAACAACCCGCGCGCCGGTGGCGTGTCGCGACGCATCGAAGGCGATGACCGACAGAACCTGAAAGACACCCTCGATGACCTGAAAATGCCCGACGAAATGGGCGTCATCATTCGTACCGCCGGGCTCGGCCGCGATGGCGAAGAACTGCAATGGGACCTCGATTATCTGATCAAGGTCTGGGAGTCGATCACCGAAGCGGCGAAAACCCGCAAGGCGCCATTCCTGATCTATCAGGAATCCAAGTTGATCATCCGCGCCCTGCGCGACTATCTGCGCAACGATGTCGGCGAGATTCTGGTTGACCACGAAGAACTGTTCAATGATGCCAGCGAGTTCATGCAGCAGGTGATGCCGCAAAACCTGAAAAAGCTCAAGTTGTATCAGGAAACCGTGCCGCTGTTCTCGCGTTTTCAGATTGAAACCCAGATCGAAAATGCGTTCGAGCGCACCGTCCGCCTGCCCTCGGGCGGGGCGATCGTCATCGACCATACCGAAGCGCTGACCGCGATCGACATCAACTCGGCCAAAGCGACCAAGGGCAGCGATATCGAAGACACCGCATTCAATACCAACATTGAAGCGGCCGTCGAAATTTCCCGGCAACTGCGGATCCGCGATCTGGGTGGCCTGGTGGTGATCGATTTCATCGATATGGAATCGACCAAGCACCAGCGCGATGTGGAAGACCAGTTGCGCGACTCCATGAAAGTGGACCGCGCCCGCGTCCAGCTCGGCCGTATTTCGCGCTTTGGATTGCTTGAACTCTCGCGCCAGCGCCTGCGGCCGTCCTTGGGGGAAGCGTCGCAAAATACCTGCCCACGCTGCGAGGGCCACGGCAGCATCCGTGGCGTCGAATCGCTGTCGCTGTCGATCCTGCGCATCGCCGAAGAAGACGCGATGAAAGAGAACACCGGACAGGTGTTGATCCAGGTACCGACGGCGGTCGCCAATTTCCTGCTCAACGAAAAGCGTCATGCCGTCGCCGAAATCGAGAAACGCCAGAACGCCATCATGGTGATTGTGGCCGACGAGAAGTTGCAAACGCCGCATTACGAAATTCGCCGCATTAAACGCAGCGACATCGCGCTCGAGACCCAGCCCAGCTACGAACGGCTCACGGTGGCGGTGCCGGCGGCATTGCCGACCTCCACCCAACCGCTGGCCGAATCCGAAAAACCGGCGGTGACCCGTATTACCCCGAATGGTCCCGCGCCGGTGCGCGAGATGGTCGAGCCCGATGCAACGCTCGCTCCCATCGGGTCGGCCCAAGCCGCGCGACCCAGCCTGATGGCGCGGTTGATCGCCTGGTATCGCCGCCTCGGCGCGGCAACGGCTGGCACCGCCGCAGCCGCCAGTGCCAGCAACGCTCAAGCTGCGCGCACGCCCAGTGCGGGTCAGTCGGAGCGCGGATCGGCTGATCGCCATCGCGACCGTGGCAAGGATCGCCAAGGTCGGCAACGTGGTGATCGCAATGACCGCCATGATAGAAAACGCGGCGACAAGCGCGAACCCCGCGAGGACCAAGCCGCTGCCGGCCAGGGCGTGCCGCCCGCACGCAGCGAGAGCGGCAACCGCAAACCGACACCATCGGCGCGGCCCAATCAAGCCGCTCGCGGCGAACAAAAATCGGCACGCAACGAAGCGAACACCCAGCTCAATGCGGTCGCATCAGTCAGCGTGCCTGCGGTCAGCAAGCCCGCGATTCCCGCCAGCGCCGATCCGGTGGTGGATCATGACGCGCTGCAAATTGCCACCGGCGAAGTC
>PEUI01000075.1:33685-40215 GCA_002785585.1 Lysobacterales bacterium CG02_land_8_20_14_3_00_62_12 | reverse complement strand
GACGCTTTGTGCAACGACGCAGGCGGGCGATAAGGACCAGCAAGATGGGCAAGTTATTTCTGCGCGACGCCTAAGTTTAGCGATATGCGTAGTCGCCGATTGGCCCGCACTCCAGCATAATCGGCGCCTGATCTTGAGGATGGTGAGCCGCAATGAACGAACCCAGACTGGCGTCGGCGCAGGCGACCCGCGAAGACGAGGTCATCGAAGTCAGTATCCGGCCGCGCAAATTGGCCGAGTATCTGGGCCAGGAAGCGGTGCGTGAGCAGCTATCGATTTACATCGAGGCGGCCCGTCGGCGGTGCGAGCCACTCGACCATGTGCTGATCTTCGGGCCGCCGGGCTTGGGCAAAACGACGCTGGCGCACGTCATCGCCAACGAATTGGGGGTGAACTTGCGGCAAACTTCGGGACCGGTGCTGGAGCGCGCCGGCGACCTGGCGGCACTGCTGACCAACCTGCAACCCAACGATGTGTTGTTTGTCGATGAGATCCATCGGCTATCGCCGGTGGTCGAAGAAGTGCTGTATCCGGCGCTGGAAGATTTTCAGATCGACATCATGATCGGCGAAGGCCCGGCGGCGCGCTCGATCAAACTGGATCTGCCACCGTTTACGCTGATTGGCGCCACCACCCGGGCCGGCCTGTTGACCTCGCCGCTGCGCGACCGTTTTGGCATCGTCCAGCGATTGGAGTTCTATTCGCGCGCTGAGCTTTGCCTGATTGTCGAACGCTCGGCGCGAATTCTCGGTATTGCCTGCGATGCCGAAGGTGGCGATGCGATCGCCCGGCGCGCCCGCGGCACGCCGCGCATTGCCAATCGTTTGTTGCGGCGCGTGCGTGACTACGCCCAGGTCCGTGGCGATGGCGTCATCACCCGGCCGATTGCGGAGTTGGCGATGGTCATGCTGAAGGTGGACGACGAGGGATTTGATGCGCTCGACCGTCGCCTGCTGACCACGATCATCGAAAGTTTTGAAGGCGGCCCGGTCGGGGTGGATTCGCTGGCGGCGGCGCTGAGTGAAGAACGTGGCACGATCGAAGACGTGATCGAGCCGTATCTGATCCAGCAGGGCTTTCTGATCCGCACCGCGCGCGGCCGCATGGCCAGCGCCAAGGCCTATCGGCATTTTGGCTGGAAGCCGCCGAAGCAGGCCGAAGCGCTGGTGCCCGACCTGTTCGAGCCGGAGGCCTGATGGTCGCCCAGGATCAGCGCCGGCCGGTGGCAGCTGCCGCGCCAGGACCAACCGTGGGAGCGCCGCTGGCGTCGCGATGTTCGCAAACCCGTCCGCCCCGCATCGCCGCCGAGACGGCGCCATGACCAGCGCCTTTACCTGGCCGATCCGGGTGTATTGGGAAGACACCGATGCCGGTGGTGTCGTCTACCATGGCAGCTACTTGCGTTTCCTGGAACGCGCGCGCAGCGAATGGCTGCGCGCCCGCGGTATAGATCAATCGCAGCTGAAGCGTGAACGCGGATTGGTGTTCGTGGTCAGCAGAGTGCAGCTATCCTTCCGCCGCCCGGCGCGGTTGGACGATCAGTTGCTGGCGAGCTGTGTTCTGGCCGAGCGCGGCGGCGCCAGTTTGCGTTTTACCCAGACGCTGGTCCGGCTTGGCGATCAAACCGTGCTGGTAGAGGCCGAAGTGCGGGCCGCCTGCGTGCAGGCAACGAGTTTTCGACCGCGGGCGATTCCGGCGGACCTGGTTTTGGAGTAGTGCGTGGAAATGGCGGTGGATGTCAATCAAAGTTTGAATATTCTGGCCCTGGTCTGGCACGCCAGTCTGCCGGTAAAGCTGGTGATGGGATTGTTGATCGCGGCCTCGGTCGCGTCGTGGACGATCATCTTTGGCAAGCACCGCATGCTCGATCAAGCGAGCAAACAGGCGGCCGATTTCGAAGAACGTTTCTGGTCGGGCACCGATATGTCGGCGTTGTTCAAGGATGTCAGCCAGCACGCCGGTGATGCCACCGGCATGGAAAGCATTTTCGAAGCCGGTTTTCGCGAGTTCGCGCGGCTGCGCAGTCGCCGCCAGATGGACGCGCGGACCATGGTCGAAGGCGCCCAGCGGGCGATGCGCGCGGCGGCTGGCCGCGAAGTGGATCGGCTCGATCAGAACATCGAGTTTCTGGCGAATGTCGGTTCGATCAGCCCGTATGTGGGATTGTTTGGCACGGTTTGGGGCATCATGATTTCTTTTCAGGGCCTCGCCAACATGAAAAGCGCCACCATCGCCACCGTGGCGCCGGGGATTTCCGAAGCCCTGGTGGCCACCGCGATGGGCTTGTTTGCGGCGATTCCGGCGGTGTGGGCGTTCAACCGTTTCTCCACCAGCGTGGATCGCCTGAATACCAAATTCGACGCCTTCCAGGAAGAGTTTTCATCGATCCTGCAACGCCAGGCGCACATCGAAGACAACGGCTGAATGGGCGCCCATGGCGCGATCCGGCGCGGATTGATTTCGACCCCGGTTTGATTCCCACCGTAAACCCGCAGTGCGGCATGCTGCGTTGGAGACCCCATGGCCCAGACCAACAACCATCGCCGTCGGCGCAAGCTCAAGGCAGAAATCAACGTGGTGCCCTACATCGACGTGATGCTGGTGCTGCTGATCATTTTTATGGTGACCGCGCCCTTGCTCAATTTGGGCGTGGACATCGACCTGCCCGAAGCCAATGCCAAGGCGTTGGTGACCGACACCGATCCAGTGCTGGTGTCGATTGGCGCCGACGGCAGCTTGTATTTGACCTTGGGCGAGCAGGGCCGGGAAAAAATCGATAGTGCGATGCTGGTCAACAAGGTTTCAGCTTTCGTTCGCCAGAATCCCAAAGTGCCGGTCGTAGTCGGGGCCGACGCCGCGCTCAACTACGGCACCGTCATCCGGGTGATGGGTGAGCTGCAAAGCGCCGGTGTCCCCAAGGTCAGCTTGATGAGCCAGCCGATTGCAGTAAAAAAGAAGTGAATCCAGTCGGCCCCACAACGTTTGATTGCTATTGGTTGATGAAAACTCCTTGATGGACAGCAACGCCCTCAGTCTCCGTGCCATCACCTACTCAGTGCTCGTGCATCTGGCTTGCCTCGCAGTGGCCGTGCTCGGCCTGTTGTGGACCAGTAGCGCGGAAACGCTGAGTGTGGCCGGACCGATGATCGAAGCGACGCTGGTGGATTTCAACGTCGCGGCGCGGCCGGCCAGCAAGTCGGCGCCGATCAAACCGGTCGCGCCGAAACCGAAGCCGAAACCGGTGCCGGCGGTCAAGCCAGAAATCCAACCGGTGCTCACCGAGCCGCCGCCGCCGACACCGCCCCGCGGCGAGGATCGCGCCAACCAGGCGCTGGTACGAATCCGGCCCGACGCATTGACCACCGCCGAAAAGCCCCAGGACCAGCGCATCAAGCGCGAGCAGGTCGATCTGACCGAGCCGGAAGACCAGTTGCTGAAAATGGAACGCGAGCGCCAGCAACAACTCGACGATATTCGCCGCCAGCGCGAGCAGGCCGAGAAAAATCGTCAGCTCGAAGAACAGAAACTGGCGCAGTTGCAAAATCAGAGCCGGCAATCCGAACTCGACAAGCAACGCGATCAGGAGCAGCAGCGGCTACAGCAGTTGGCGGACGAAGCGGCGCAACGCGCAGGTAACGAGGGCGTCGATGATTCGTTGTTGGCGCACTACAAATTGGCCATGCAGAATCAGATCGTGCCGCAGTGGCTGCGCCCGGATACGGTGGCGACGGTGCGCTGCAAGGTGCGCATCGTGCAAATCGTCGGCGGTGAAGTATTGTCGGCGACGGTGTTGTCGCCGTGTCAAGCTGACGAAGTGACCAGACGCTCGATGGAAGCCGCTGTGCTCCGCGCCCAACCGCTGCCGTATCGAGGTTTCGAATCGGTGTTCCAACGCCAGATTGATTTTAATTTTTGCTACCCGGAGTCCCTATGCACGCAACCCTGAAACGATTGCTCGGTCTGATGTCATGTTGCTTCTTTGTGGCGGTGGCGTCGGCGCAGACGCTCAGCATCGACATCGTCAATGGCAGCCCATCGGCGCGCCCGATTGCGGTCGTGCCGATGGCCTACGAAGGCGGTGGCTTGCCGTTGGATACCGACATTTCGGCGGTGATATCGGCCGATTTGAACCGCAGCGGCCAGTTCAAGGCGCTGGCGCGGGATGACATCATCGAGTACCCGGTGCGGCAGAGCGAGGTGAAGTTTCCCACCTGGCGCATGCTCAAACAGGATCATCTGGTGATCGGCCGGGTGCTGGATGCCGGCGCGGGCACCGTGCGCATCGAATTCGAATTGCACGATGTCGCCACCCAAGCACGGCTGCTCGGGCTCGCGGTCGGTGGTCGCCGTAGCGACCTGCGCGGCGCCGCGCATCAGATCGCCGACTTCATCTATGAAAAAATCACCGGCGTGCGCGGCGCCTTCTGGACGCGCATGGCCTACGTCACTTCCACCGGGCTCGGCAAAAACACCCAATATGCGCTGATGGTGGCCGATTCGGACGGCTACAGCCCGCAGGTGGTGGTGCGCTCGCAGGAACCGCTGATGTCGCCGGCCTGGTCGCCGGACAGCAAGAAATTGGCCTATGTCAGCTTTGAACGCGGCAGTTCCACCATCTATATGCAGGAACTGACCACCGGCAGTCGCCAAATCCTGGCGTCGTTCCGTGGCATCAATGGCGCCCCGGCGTTTTCACCGGATGGCAGCAAATTGGCGCTGACACTTTCGCAAACCGGCAATCCGGAGATCTACCTGATGGACCTGGCCAATCGCCAGACCACCCGGCTCACCAAGCACTTTGCCATCGATACCGAGCCGGTGTGGATGCCGGATGGGCAAACTCTGGTGTTTACCTCGGATCGGGCCGGAAAACCCCAGCTCTATCAGGTGCCGGTGGCGGGTGGCGAAGCCAGTCGGATTACCTTTCAGGGTGAATACAACGCGCGTGCCACCATTGCTGGTGACGGCAATAAAATTGCCATGGCGCAGGGCGCCGGAAATGTGTATCGTATAGCGGTTCTGGACCGGTCACGTGGTGGAGCCGAATGGACCCAGCTTTCACCCGGCAGTTTGGACGAGTCGCCGAGTTTCGCGCCGAATGGAAGCATGGTCCTCTACGCCGCCCGCGAAGGAAAGCGTGGCGTGTTGTACGCTGTATCCGTTGATGGTCGGGTACGGCAACGGCTGGTTCTGGCCGATGGCGACGTGCGCGAACCGGCGTGGTCACCGTTCCGGCAGCGTTAACAGTTTGTGGTACCCGTATGCAGGTTGGCCGGATCAACATGGCCAGTCTTGATTCAACAATCCAACCCTTGAGGACATAACAATGAATACCCCGATGCGCGTAATCCTGATTGCCCTGCTGGCCGTTTCCATGGGCGCTTGCAGCAAAAAAGTCAAAGAAGTTTCCCCACCCGCCGTGGTCGCGACCCCGACCGAAACCGTAGCCCCCGTCGTCATCGATGATGGCCGTTACGATGCCAGTGACCTGGATAGCGACGCCTGCCTGCGGCAACGCGTGGTCTATTTTGATTTCGACAAAGCCGAAGTCAAAGCCGAAGCCCAGGCCGTGCTGGCCTGTCATGGCAAGTACTTGAAAGATCTCCCCGGTGCGCGGATGACCCTGGAAGGCCACGCCGATGAACGCGGCAGCCGCGAGTACAACCTGGGCCTCGGCGAGCGTCGTGGCAATGCCGTCTCCGGTGCCCTGCAGGCGAATGGGGGTACGGCTGCCCAGATCACCGTCAATTCTTACGGTGAAGAGCGCCCGACCTGTTCCGAGTCGAGTGAAGATTGCTGGGCGAAAAATCGTCGCGTCGAAATCGTCTATACCAAAGCCCAGTAAGTGCTGCCGAATCGGCCTTTCGTTTGCGTGAGTGATCGGCGGCTGATCCACAACCAAACTGCTGGCAGCGTTGTGTGTTCTCCAAACCCCCGCTCAGCGGGGGTTTGTTTTTCCCCTTGACGTAAAGCATCATTAGTAGCGAGGCTAGCGGCGGCGTGCACTGCGCTGGCGCTTGTCCCCTGCTTCGAGGAGTTGACCATGCTGTTCAATCCGCGTTACTTCATCTGGTTCGGTTGCGCTTTGCTGGCGGCCGGTAGCGTTGCTGCGCAATCGGGTCGACTGAGCGTGTCCGAGCGCGTGACCAAGCTCGAATCGCAGATGCAGGCGGGCAATGGGCAAGCGCTGGTGGAGCTGCAAAATCGCCTCGATGCGCTGCAGGCCGAAGTGCAATCGCTGCGTGGGCTCAACGAACAACAGGCGTTCCAGATCGAAGAACTCAAAAAGCGCGCCCGCGATCAATACGTGGATCTGGATTCCCGAATTTCGCAATTGGAAGGCACCCAGAAAGCGGCTGTGCGCAGCGGCGCGATGCCGACTGGCACGGCGCTGTCGGCGGGGGCCACGCAACCCTTGCCGGCGACGCCGGCCGCGCCCGGCCAGTTGACCATGGAAACCACTGCCATCGCTGGGTCGGCGCCGAGCGCCAACGTCGATTCTGGAGTTGCCAGCGAAGCCAGCGCCGCGC
>PEUI01000075.1:11871-33648 GCA_002785585.1 Lysobacterales bacterium CG02_land_8_20_14_3_00_62_12 | reverse complement strand
CATGGCTTTCGCTGCGTTGCGCGAAGGCCGCTACGCCGAATCGGCGCGGCGATTCTCGGGATTTCTCGAACAGTATCCGAATGGCGATCTGGCCGACAATGGCTTGTACTGGCTGGGCGAAAGTTATTACGTCACCCAGAACTACGCGGTCGCACTGGATACCTTCAAGACCCTGTTGGCGCGGTTTCCGCAGAGCGCCAAGGCGCCCGATGCGCTGCTCAAATTGGGCTATTGCCACTACGAATTGCACGAGTGGAATGCAGCCGAAGCGGCGTTGAATCAGGTGATCCAGAATTATCCGGAGACCACCGTCGCGCGGCTGGCCCAGGGCCGCTTGCGGGCGCTGCGCCTGGAAGGTAAAACGCCGTAGTTCCGCAACCAGCCTGGCGTTGACGCCACTGTCGTCAGGTCGGCTCAAGCGCCAACGGCGCCGAGCCGACATCGTCGTCGGCATCTGATCGGCGAGGACGATCCTGGCGCGGGTACCATCGCTGCGAAAATTTGTTTAGCTGCCGCGATGACCCGGCCGCCCTCCCCAAACCTAGCGACGGATCTTGTGGTGAACCAGTTACCCATAGCAGCCAACGAACAGCGCCTGCGGATCACGGAGATATTTTTTTCATTGCAGGGCGAAGCCCGCGACGCCGGTTGGCCGACCGTGTTCGTGCGCCTCACCGGCTGCCCATTGCGCTGCCACTACTGCGATACCCGCTACGCTTTTTTCGGCGGCGAGTGGTGGCCGATCGCGCGGGTGCTTGAGCGTGTCGCCAGTTTCGGTGCACGCCATGTCTGTGTCACCGGTGGCGAGCCACTGGCGCAAAAACGCTGTCTGCAACTGCTTGAGCAACTGTGCGATAACAACTATCTGGTGTCGCTGGAGACCAGCGGCGCCATCGACATCTCCGGCGTCGATCCGCGGGTGGTAAAAGTGCTCGATCTGAAGACGCCCGCTTCGGGTGAAGTGCTGAAAAATCGCTGGGAAAATCTGCCCTTGCTGCTGGCGCACGACCAGATCAAGTTTGTCATCGGTGATCGTGCCGATTACGAATGGGCGTGTGGCATCGTCTGGCAGCACGCTTTGACGGCGCGCTGCGACGTGCTGTTTTCGCCCAGCCATGGCGAGATCGCAGCGTCTGAACTTGCCGAATGGATACTGGCGGATCGTCTGCCGGTGCGCTTCCAGTTGCAGTTGCACAAACAACTTTGGGGCGAGGAGCCTGGCCGATGAGCGCTTCCATGCACGATGCTGCACTGGCCCTGTCGGCACGCTTGTTGGTAGGCCACCCCTTTGTCGTTCTGGCCTATGTTCTGGGCGGCGTGGCGCTGCTGGCGATGTGGCTGGACGCCTTGCATCAAGTGTTTCATGGTTGGAGTGGACATGGCCTCTGAACCAATGAGCGGTGGGCAAAAGCGTGCGGTTATTTTGGTCTCCGGCGGCATGGACTCGGCGGTGACCTTGGCGATTGCCCGCAGCCAGGGATTTTCCTGTTACGCGTTGACGGTCGACTACGGACAGCGCCATCACGCCGAACTGGCGGCTGCGGCGCGGGTGGCGTCGGCGCTGGCGGCGGTCGAACACAAGACCGTGCAGATCGATTTGCGTAGCCTCGGCGGCTCGGCATTGACCGCAGAAATCGCCGTCCCCGAGGCGCCGTCGTCCGGCATCCCGGTAACCTACGTGCCAGCGCGCAACACCATCATGCTGGCGGTCGCGATGGCCTGGGCCGAAGTGCTCGGTGCCAATGATTTGTTTTGTGGCGTCAATGCGGTCGATTATTCGGGCTATCCCGATTGTCGCCCAGCCTTTATCGAAGCCTTCGAGCAACTGGCTCAGCTTGCCACCAAGGCCGGCGTCGAAGGCAATGGACTGCGGGTGCACGCGCCGTTGATGCACCTGAGCAAGGCCGATATTGTTTTGCGCGGCGGGCAACTGGGCGTCGATTTCGCCAGCACCGTTTCCTGCTATCAGGCCGATGCCGAAGGCCGCGCCTGCGGCCGCTGCGATGCTTGCCGCTTGCGCGCCCAGGGATTCAGTGACGCCGCCGTGGTCGATGTCACGCGCTACCGCTAAGTGGTGATGGTGGCGGCGCGGTGGTCAGCGGCCAGGCTGACTGCCTGGTTTGGTACACAAGGGCGTTCGCCATGGATGGCTGATCGGTGGGGTTCTCGCGATAATCACCACCCCTTGAAGCTTAAAGCGGGAGCAAGCTCCCGCACTCCAAATTCGAGTGCTGCTACTTTCGGAGCGCTGCTACTTCGGAGTGCGGTCACTTTGGAGTGCGGCGGCTTGCCGCCGCTGTTCTCGAACCCAGCGCATTCTCGAACCCAGCGCATATCCTCAGCCAAAGGGAAAAATTTCTAACGGGTGCAAAGGGGGCATTACGGCTTTGGGCTAACAGCGCCTGACACGCGCCTTGTGTACTCAGGCGCGCTCACCTAAACTGCGCGACCTTCTTCGCGGGTCGTTAGCTCAGCCGGTAGAGCAGCGGACTTTTAATCCGTTGGTCCGGGGTTCAAGTCCCCGACGACCCACCAATTCCAGAACCCAGCCCTTAGGCGTCGCGGGCGGCTGCTCGGGCGTTCATCGTAGGCTCCGTGAGGTGATTGCCGACGCCATCGGGAACGCGCTGTTCGATAGCCAAGCCAAGCTATTCAGCGATTCATTTCGCATCAAAGGACAGCCCGCGCAGGCCAGTCCTGATAGATTGCCAGCTTGGCGATTGAAACCGATTTTATGCGACCCCAAGCCCTGCATCCGAAGCGCCGTCATGACGGCTGAACCGTGGGTTTCCGTCGGGCAGATCGCCGCGCAGCTCGGGGTGAGACGGGGCTCGATTTATCGGTGGACGGTAAAGGCCTCCCGGCGCACCGGATGGGCTGGCTGTGGAAGGTGAAGATTTCCGCAGTCGATGATTGAGGAACCTCTGAAATGACGCCAGATCAAGGGCTGCGACGTGTCGCTTGAAAGCTTCGCCATGCACCTGACACCCAAGGGGCATCTCCAGTTTGGTGCGGACGCCGACGCGCCGCAGTTGCCGGATGCGCTGGCTGATCGGCTCAGCGCGGCCTTTGCGCGCGGTGCCGGATACGGTCTGCTGCAGCTGGGCGCGGCAGAAGTTGCCAGCGCCTTGCCGCCGCTGTGGGCGTTCTGGCGGGACTTCGCGGCACGCTATGTGACGCTGCTGACCGCGATACCGGAAGACGGCGAGATCGCCATCGCCACGCTCGATACGCTGGCGCTCGAAACCCTGTGTCTCGATGCCCCGCCGATGACCGGCGCGGAGTACCTGACGCCGGCTGTGCTGCGGTCGTTCTGGTCGGACATCGAAGCCGTTGTGAAGGCAGAATTGGCCACTTCCGGTCGAACGCTCCCGGACTTTCTCAAGTCGCAATACCCGGCCTGGAATCTGGTCGGGCGCGTGCATTTCAACCTGGCGGAAAACCACAAGGATGCGGAATACCCGTTCGCTTTTCTTGCCACCTACACCTCGCGCCTGTCCGCGCACGGCAAGGCGCAACACCTGCCGCTCGCGCAAGCACTGGCAGAGTTTTCCGGCGGTCGGCAGAAGGCGCAGCTGTTGTCCCTGTTGGTGCCGGTGCAGAAGGCGGCGGAAAGCTGTGATTGGCTGGCCGCTATGGTCGCCGAGGGCGATCTCTACCACCCCCTGCGCTGGCAGGTTGCGGAGGCGGTCCAGTTTCTGCGCGATGTGTCAAAGCTGGATGCGGCGGGCATCGTCGTGCGCACGCCCAGGACTTGGGGCCAGGGTCGCCCGGCCCGGCCAAAAGTAGCCGCCACCATCGGCGCGAAGAACCCGTCCCTACTGGGCCTGGATGCGCTGCTCGACTTCCGGATGGACGTCACGTTGGACGGCAAACCGCTCTCCACCGACGAAATCGCCGCGCTGCTCGCTGGCAAGGAGGGCCTGCAATGGATTCGCGGGCAGTGGGTCGAAGTCGACCGCGACCGGCTCGAACGCCTTATCGCCCGCTTTCAGGGCATCGAGGACGCGGCAGTGGATGGTCTGCCCTTTGGCCAGGCCATGCGCCTGCTCGCGGGCACTTCGCTCGACGATGTCGTAGCCGCCGATCCCGACTGGGCGGAAGTCGTCGCCGGCGATTGGCTCGCCGATTTGCTTCAGGGCTTGCGCAGCCCGGAAGGTCTGGCCGCCGTCAGCCCCGGCCCGGCATTGCACGCCACACTGCGCCCCTATCAGGAAGCGGGCGTGCGCTGGCTGCACCTGCTCACCCGGCTGGGGCTGGGTGCTTGCCTTGCCGACGACATGGGGCTCGGCAAGACGATCCAGGTGCTCGCCTTGTTGCTTACCCTCGAACGCCAACGGCCCAGCCTCCTGGTGGCGCCGGCCTCGCTGCTCGCCAACTGGCAACAGGAGGCCGAACGCTTCACCCCGACCCTGCGCTGCCTGATCGCGCATCCTTCCGCGATGACCCAGGACGCTTTGCACGCATTGGATGCCGCGCGACTGGCGGGCGTGGATTTGGTCATCACCAGCTATGGCACGCTGATGCGTCTGCCCAACCTTCAGGAGATGCGCTGGCAGCTGGTCGTGGCCGACGAGGCGCAGGCACTCAAGAACCCCGCCGCGAAACAAACGAAAGCGGTCAAGAAACTCAAGGCTGATGCGCGCATCGCGCTCACCGGTACGCCGGTGGAAAACCGCATCGAAGATCTGTGGTCGCTCTTTGATTTCACCCATCCGGGCCTATTGGGATCGCAAAAAGCCTTTGGCAATTTCACCAAGGGGCTGCCCCACTACGGCCCGCTGCGCACGCTGGTCAAGCCCTACATCCTGCGCCGCATGAAGAGCGATAAGCGCATCATCAGCGACCTGCCGGACAAGACGGAAATGACCGCCTGGTGCGCACTCAAGCCCGCCCAGGCCGCGCTCTACCAGCGTGCGGTCAAGGAACTGGCCGCCGCCCTGGAAAAGTCGGATGGAATCGCACGCAAGGGCTTGGTGCTGGCCTTTCTGATGCGTTTCAAGCAAATCTGCAACCATCCCTCGCAGTGGCTGGGCGATGGGGCCTGGAAACCGGAAGACAGCGGCAAGTTCACGCGCCTGGCTGAAATTGCGGAAACCATTGCAGCCAAGCAGGAAAAGGTTTTGGTGTTCACCCAGTTTCGGGAAACCACCGCGCCGCTGGCGGCCTTCCTGGGGAATATCTTCGGTCGTGAGGGCCTGGTGCTGCACGGCGGCACGCCGGTGGGCCGCCGCAAAGAACTGGTCAATCGTTTCCAGGAAGACGAGCGGGTTCCCTTCTTTGTCCTCTCGCTCAAGGCGGGCGGCACCGGGCTCAATCTGACCGCCGCCTCGCATGTGGTCCACTTCGACCGCTGGTGGAACCCCGCGGTGGAAAACCAGGCGACCGACCGCGCCTGGCGCATCGGCCAGCACCGCAACGTGCTGGCGCACAAGTTCGTCTGCCGTGGCACCATCGAGGATCGCATCGACGAGCTGATTCGCTCAAAACAGAAACTGGTCAGCGACGTGCTCGAAGGCGGCGCGGAAATCAACCTGACCGAGATGAGCGACGC
Organism: Lysobacterales bacterium CG02_land_8_20_14_3_00_62_12; assembly: GCA_002785585.1. Classification (GTDB taxonomy): domain Bacteria; phylum Pseudomonadota; class Gammaproteobacteria; order Xanthomonadales; family Ahniellaceae; genus 0-14-3-00-62-12. The sequence goes on along the minus strand of PEUI01000075.1, from coordinate 28,094 downwards.
CGAACTGCTCGATCTGGTGAAACTCGACATCCACTCCATCGGAGAATAAGCGCATGCGTTACGGATACTGGAAACCCTATGTGCCAGTCGCGAAGCGGCGGGCGCAGGCGCAAAAGGCAGTGGCCAAGGCGAAGAAGTCCGGGCCGGGCATGCAGCCCGTGGTCATCGCCGGCCGGGTGATCGCCAAGACGTTCTGGGGCAAGGCCTGGTGCGACAACCTGGAGGCCTACAGCGACTATGAAAATCGTCTGCCGCGCGGGCGCAGTTATGTGCGCAACGGATCGGTCATCGACCTGAAAATCGCGCCGGGCAAGGTGACGGCGCGGGTGATGGGGTCGAGTCTCTACCAGATCGAGATCGGTATTACCGCCGTGCCCGCTGCGCACTGGAAGTCGCTCGCGAGGGAATGCACCGGCTCCATCGCCTCGCTGGTGGAACTGTTGCAGGGCAAGCTCTCGAAGGCCGTGATGGGGCGCATCTGCCAACCGAAAACGGGTCTGTTTCCGGCGCCCAAAGACATTCACCTCGACTGTTCCTGTCCGGATTGGGCGACGATGTGCAAGCACGTTGCCGCCGTGATGTATGGCGTAGGTGCGCGTCTGGACGAGCAGCCAGAACTCCTCTTTACGCTGCGCCAGGTAGATGCCTGCGATCTGGTGGCGCAGGCGGCGGCATTGCCGGTCAAGACGACGCAGGTACCACTCAAGAGCAAGCTGCTCGACGCTGCCGGACTGGCCGATGTCTTTGGCATTGAGATGGCGCTGTCCGATCCGGCGGCGCGAAAAACAGCGACGCGCAGGGCGCGCCAGACACCCGTGCCAGCGCCAGCAACGAAAGCCCCGACAAAGCAGCAGGTGGCCGCGGTGCCGACAACGAAGCGGAAGCCGCTGGAAGCATCTGCTGCGAAGCGCAAGGGCGCGCAGGCAAACCCGAAATCCGTCCAGCCCGCCGCCAAGCGACGAAAATCGCCGCAGACTGCTGCCGCAAACCGGGGGCGGAAGACATCGAAGCCAGACTGATCCGTAATCGGACCGCGCCGCCAGCACCGCATACGCCAGTAGCAATGCTCACGGGCCCCAAGCGCGAGTTGTTCGTTAGTCAACTGCATGCCAGCATCGACAACCAGGTCGGTCGTGCGGATGGGCTCAGGGTCGAAAGCTCCGGGGCGGCAATCGCGCAGCGCTTGCCGGGTCGCGCGTTCAGGCGCTGGCGAACAGGGCGGCGCTCTCGCGATGCACGGTGTCGATCAGCAGGCGCAGTTTTTCCGGGTCCATGGTCGGGTGGATGCCGTGGCCCAGATTGAAGACATGGCCGGGGTGTGGACCAAAGTCGTGAACCGCGCGGATGGCTTCGGCCCGGATCGCCGAAGTGCCCGCATACAACACCACCGGATCGACGTTGCCTTGCAGCGCAACGCGATCACCAACCCGGCGCCGGGCGTCGTCCAGCGCGATGGTCCAGTCCAGCCCAATGGCATCGGCACCGGTTTCGGCCTGGGCTTCGAGCGAGTGTCCGCAGCCCTTGCTGAACAAGATCAACGGTACCCGGGCAGCACCGTCACCGCGTGGCAGTAGCGCCGCGACCTCGCGCAGATAGCGCAAGGAAAACTCATGGTAATGCGGTAGCGACAAGGCACCCCCCCAAGTATCGAATACCATCACCGCTTGCGCGCCGGCGGCGATCTGGGCACCGAGATAAGCGGCGACGGTGCGTGCCAGCAATGCCAGCAGGCGGTGGGCGCTGGCCGGGTCGTCCCACAGCAACGACTTGGCGCGGGCGAAGTGCTCGGAGCCGCCGCCTTCGATCATGTAACAAGCCAAGGTCCACGGGCTGCCGGAAAAACCGATCAGCGGCACGCGGCCGTGCAACTCGTGGCGGATCATGCGCACGGCGTCGGTGACATAGCCGAGATCGCTGGCCATATCGGGCAACCCCAAGCGATCAATGTCTTGCTTCGAGCGCAATGGCCGGGCAAAGCGCGGGCCTTCGCCTTCGGCAAACGACAGGCCCAGGCCCATGGCGTCGGGAATGGTCAGGATGTCGGAAAACAAAATCGCCGCATCCAGCGGAAACCGGTCTACCGGTTGCAAGGAAACCTCACAGGCCAGCTCCGGCGTTTGACAGAGTTTCATGAAGGAGCCGGCGCGCGCCCGGGTGGCGCGATACTCGGGCAGGTAGCGCCCGGCCTGGCGCATGATCCATACCGGCGTGCGGTCTACTGGCTGGCGTTTCAGGGCACGCAAAAAACGATCATTCGCGAGCGCGGCGAGGGGAGCATTCATGGAATTCCTGGGGTGATCGAGTGATTAGTGATTGGCGGGACGATATTCGCCCTGCAGATAGCCGATGCGGCGCGGCCAGACCGCGGCCATGCCCGCCACCACGGGTAATTGGCTGGCAGCGATGCGGGCGGCGTTGGCGTCGAGAAAATTGCCGTAGGCCAGCACCCACCAATCACCGCCGTCGCGCTCTACCCGCAGCAGATAGCAGTCTTCGATGGCGAGCCCGAGGGTGCTGAGCAAACGCGGAAAATCGGTTGCCACGGCGGCGTGGGCGAGTTGCAGGGTGTAGTGGTCGGCGGGCAAAGTGGCAAACGCGCGGGCGCCTGGCAATGCCGCAAGCACCGGCAGTGGGCCTGGAGAGCCGACTACCGGCGTCGCCGTGGTGCCCACGGGAAGCGGCTCGGGGACACTCGGCGCGGGCGTTGCCGGTTTGGCTGCGGTGACCGCTGCGGGCGTCACTACGGCAATCGGCGCGCTGGCCGCCGCTGCGGCTGGCGCGTTGGCAGGGTCGGCGAGCGCTGCGCTGGTGGGCGGCGCCGCTTCGGCAGGCGCATCCGCCAGCGGTTCAACGGTCACCGGCGCCGCTGCTGCTGGTAGTGCAGCGGTGCTGGGATCGGCGTCGGCCGTTGGCGCTGCGGGCAGATCGCGCTCGGTGGCGACCGCCAGGGCCGATGGCGTACTCGTATCTACCGCGGTGGCGGTTGTCGTTGTGCTGGCGGCGGCGCCGGGTTCGACTGCGGCGGCGGTGCTGGTCGGCGGTGCCGCGCGCGGCTGGTACGGCCGACTGTAGGGGTTGAAACGGCGCTGCAAATCCGGATGCGCCAAAAAGGGTGGCGGTGGCGGACTCGGCCGGTCGTCGGCGCTGGGCGAAGTCGTGGTCGCCTCGGTGGTCGTCGGTTGGGTCGCTGCCGCGTCGCTGGCAGCGGCTGTGGAGGCCTCTGCCACCGGCGGACTGGCGTCAGCGGCGACCGCTGCGCCTGCCGCCTTGGTGTCGTCGATGACGCTGCAATCCCAACCGCTGCGATCCGCATTGGGTACGCACAGGTGGCGAACACCGGGCTTGAAATCATCCGCCGAGGCGGCGCCCACTAGCAGTGCCAGCAGCATCAAAAACGGGGTGGTAAAGGGGCGATCAGCTTTCATAGTAAGACCCGGTAGGAGCCTCCATGCCTTGCGAAAACATTACGTGGAAACCTTTGCCCAACTGTTGGTCGCGGGCGCCGACAAAGGCGGCTTCGGCCTTGCCGCGCTCCGGAAAAAACTCTTTGCGGCCGCTGGCGCGGCCGCCTTGTTGACCCCACTCGCGGATCAAGGTCCAGCCGCCAAGCAGATCCTGTTGCAGGATCAAGTGGTAGTAGCGGGGTGGTTCCTTGGCGATCGGCCGGGTTTGCATGAAGATACGCATGGCGGCAGTTTAGCCGACTGAAAGCGGGTGCGTGGTGCATCGCTGCGGCTGCGGCCAGCGGCAACACTGGTACAGTTCGAGCGAAGGAAAATCACCGTTTGCCGCGTCGCCAAGCCATCGTCGTCACAGGAGCTTCGCCATGAAATTGCAATACTTCGGTGCTGCCGGTGAAGTCACCGGTTCCTGCCACTGGTTGCACGCCGCCGACAAAAATATTTTGTTGGACTGCGGCATGATCCAAGGCGGACGCGAGGAGCACGAGCGCAATGCCGCGGCGTTTCCGTTTGCCGTGGAGGAAATCGATGCAGTGGTGCTGTCGCACGCGCATATCGACCACTGTGGGCGCCTGCCGCTGTTGCACAAACGCGGCTATCGCGGGCCGATTTATACCCACCACGCCACCGCGGCGTTGGCAAAAATCATGCTCGAAGATTCCGCCAGACTGGCCGCCCAGGACGTTGAATACCAGAATCGGCGGCGGGCCCGGCGCGGGCTGCCGGCGTTCGATGTGCTTTACGATCAAGCCGATGTGCAAGGCGTGCTGACCCAGCTGCGCGGCCTCGACTACGGCAAATGGCAGTCGATCCTGCCGGCGGTCGAAGTGCGGCTGGCCGATGCTGGCCACATTCTCGGCGCGGCCATTGTCGAGGTTCAGGCGGTCGAATCCGGACAGCAGCGAAAGCTGGTGTTCTCCGGTGATCTTGGCCCCAAAGGTGCGCCGATTCTGTGTGATCCAACGTCGATTGAAGCCGCCGATCTGGTGATGATGGAGAGCACTTATGGGGATCGACTGCATCGCAACCGCAGCGATACCCTGGCCGAATTGGGCGAGATTTTTCAGCAGGTTCGCGGTAGCGGTGGCAATGTGCTGATTCCCGCTTTTGCGGTCGGGCGTACCCAGGAGATTCTGTACTGGTTTGCCCAGCGCTTTGACGAATGGGGGCTCGCCGATTTTCGTATCGTGCTGGATAGTCCGATGGCGACCAAGGTGACCGCGGTCTATGGCCAGCACCAGGAATTGTTCGACATCGAGGCGCGTCGGGTTTGGAAGAGTGGCCACGATCCGTTCCGATTGCCCAACCTGCGGTTCGTCGAATCGATCGAAGAGTCGCAGGCACTCAACCGCATCAGCAAAGGCCTGATCATCATTGCCGGCTCGGGCATGTGCAATGGCGGTCGCATCAAGCACCACCTCAAACACCATCTGTGGCGCAACGACGCGCACGTGATCTTTCCGGGATATCAAGCGCAGGGGACGCTGGGACGGCTACTTGTGGATGGTGCCGAGACCGTGCGCATTTACGGTGAAGAGATCAAAGTCAACGCGCATCGACACACCATCGGTGGTCTGTCGGCACACGCCGATCAAGCCGGGCTGGCCGATTGGTATGGTCAATTCAAACGGCGACCAAGGGTCGTGTTGGTCCACGGCGAAGACACCGCGCGCGCGGGCTTGGCGCAGGTCTTGCGTGATCGATTTGCGGCCGAAGTGACGCTGGCGGAGGTGGGTGGCTCGGCGACCATTGAATAGCGCCACTGCTTGGCGGCGACTGCCTTGAACATCGGCACAACCGAGCATCACGCGCGGTAACCGTCAGCGCGGCGACTCGATGCTGCTCGACTTCGACGCTACGGTGACCGGCCTCCGCCGCCGACAACCGTCTGCACCGCACCGCCAACCGCCGACGCCAACGCGCTAAACGGCGGCTCAGGTTTCGTCGGGCGGGGTGCGGCCGAGCTTGCGTTGCAAGGTGCGCCGGTGCAGACCAAGCGCGCGCGCCGCCGCCGACACGTTGCCTTGGTATTCGGCCATCACCCGTTGCAGGTGCTCCCATTCCAGGCGGCGCGGATGCGTCGGCGTGATCGGCACGGTGGGCGCGACCGCTGGCCCGAACAACGCCACCAGGATGGCATCGGTCTGCGCGGGCTTCGGCAGATACTGATCGGCGCCGCGCTTGATCGCATCGACCGCGGTAGCGATGCTGGCGTAGCCGGTCAGCAGCAAAATGCGGGCCTTGGCCTGATGTCGGCGCAGGCCGGCGAGCAATTGCAAGCCGCTGTCTTCGCCTAGCCGCAGATCCAGAATCAGCCCATCAAATGGCCGCGCTGCTGCTTGCAGCATCGCGCTGTCGGCATCGTTGGCCGACACCACTTCGTAACCGCGACGACCGAGCGCGCGTTGCAGCACCGTGCAATAGTCTTGATCGTCATCGATCAGCAGCAACGAACGCGGCTTCATGCCAGTGCCTGCGGTCGCAGCGCCGAACCGGGGATTTGCAGCAGCGCAATGCTGCCGCCCTCGGCGGCACGACGAATGCTGAGACTACCGCCCATGGCTTCGGTGCTGGTTTGCGATAGCAGCAGCCCCAAGCCCATGCCGGCCGGCTTGTGGCTGGCGCCAACATCGGTGTTGCCGTTGAAGCCCGCACCAAAATCGCGAACTTGAAAATCAAGACCGCCGTTGCGTGATCGGGCCGACAATTGCAATCGATCACTGCCGCCTTCGCGGGTGGCATCGAGCGCATTGTCGAGCAAGTTGAGAATGGTCTGCGCCAGCGATAAATCCGGCACCAACATTACGCTGCTCATGGCCGGATCGAACTCGAACTCGATCCGGGCTTCCGGCCGCACGATGCGCCAGCGTGAGATCAGTTGGCGCAGCCACACATCCAGCGGCAGCGGCGGATCGACGTGGCCGCGGGCGCTCAAGCCCAAGGCCTGGATGGCGTCGCGGCAGTGGTCGATCTGCTGCGCCAGCAGGGTCAGGTCCGCGCCCAGCTCGACATCGCCTTGGCGCGTGTGTTTCAGCTCATCGACCAAGGTCGCCATGGTCGCCAACGGCGTGTTGATTTCATGCGCGGCGCCGGCAGCTTGCACCGCCAGCGACAGCAAGGTGCGCTGGCGCTGGTCGCGTTCCGACCAAGCCGCCAGCGCTTCGCGTTGTTGGCGCAGACGCCCGGCCAGGCGCAGAGCAAACACCGTGAGCAAGATCAACGACAGCACAAAATTGATCCACATGCCGCGCCAGTAAGTGGCCATGGCATCACTGCCCGGTAGCGGTGGCAGCGGTTTGGCGTGACCGATCACCACCGCATACAACACCAAGGCGAGCAGCGCGAAGGCAATCACCCGCCGCGCGCTGAGCACGGTGGCAGTGAGCGCAATCGGCAACAGGAACAAAGTAATCAGCGGGTTTGCGGTGCCACCGGTCCAGAACACCATCCAGGCGCAGCCGAGCAAGTCCATGGTCAGCGCGAAACTCAAGCGATTGGCGCTGGCCGGTACGAATCGCCTGCGCCAGGTCAGCAAGAAATTGAGGACCGCCAATATCTCGACGCCAAACCATAACGGCGCGAAGGTGTGCGGCATGTCCCAACGGAATTGCGCCAACAGCAGCATCACCAGCTGACCGACGACGGCGCACCAGCGCAGTGCCACCAAATTGGATTCCAAAGCAGCCAGATCGGCCGCGTCGGTGGGCAGGTGGCTGTGGACAGGCGACATCGGCAGCTTCTCCGAATAAAACCAAGGTTGGCCAGATCGAGCAAGTTCAGCACAAAGCCCAAGTTCGCGGTCATGGTGGCGAAGCGGAAGGATTGCCGGTGCCGACCTTGCCTGCCCCGCCAAGTGCCCGGGATGATGCGCCGGAAGTGGACCTTAGTCCAGCGCGGCGCTGAAACTGCGGTGCGCTGCTGGGTCGCGACAGGCCCACAAAAAAACGCCCGCAGTGGGTGCTGCGGGCGTTGCCGTCAAGCGTAAACCACAATCAATTGAATTGATGCGACAAGCGGGCAAACCAGGCCGCGCCATTCAGGCCAAATTGCACGCTTTCGAAGACGTGTCCGTTGTCGGTTTCGTCGGCATTCTGGCGGCTCGGAAAGCTGTCGAAGATATTGGTCGCGCCGACGGTGAATCGCGTGCTGTCGGTGAACGCGTAGCTCAGACTCAAATCCGCTGAAGCCCGTGCGCTGTAGTGTTGATTGGGTACCGGTGGACCGGAAAAAGTACCCAGCGTTTGCGCACCGAAATAGATGAACTTCAAGTTGGGATTCCATTTGCCGCTGGTGTAGTCAAAGCTCAGAATCGCCTTGGAATCGGGCGCGCCCTCTTCGATGAACAGGCGCTCGCGATCCGACAGCAGGCTGTCTTCACGACCGATCAAACTGGCCGGGGTATGGATGCGGGCGACGTTGGTGTCGCTGATATTCAACGCAAAGAAAGTGCGCAGCTTGCCGCTGTCGAAATCTGCATCGTGGGAAACGGTGAGGTCGATGCCCTTGGTTTCGGTATCCACCGAGTTGACGAAAAACTGGGCTTCGCCGACACCGAGCCCGGACAGAATGCTGCCGATGTCCGGGTCGTCGGTATTGAAGCGGCCAGACAGCACGATGCGGTCATCGATATCGATGCGGTAGGCGTCCAGGGTGACCTGCACGCTATCCATGGCTTGCCAGGTGAATCCCAGCGAATAGCTGAGCGAAGTTTCTTCTTGCAGCTTGGGAATGCCGGCGGCGTTGGCGATGGTGCCGCCGTTCGGTGCCAGCAGCACATCGACCGGCTCGCCGCTGATGAAGTCGGTAAAGGTCGATGAAAACAACCGTTGCTGCAACGACGGTGCGCGGAAACCGGAAGCAACAGAACCGCGGAACAACAGTGCGTCGGTGGCGTGGAAGGCGGCGGCCAACTTGCCATCGAGGGTGGAACCAAAGTCGCTGAAGTGCTCGAAGCGGGCGGCGGTATCGACGGTAAAACGATCCGTCAGGTCGGTTTCGACATCGACGTAACCGGCGTAGCTGTTGCGGTTCTGGTTGACTTCATCTGCGGGCTGAAAACCCGGGAAGCCCTGGCTACCGGCGTTGCCGCCACCGGCGCCATCGGCGTCCACATACGAACCGAGTTCGCCGGCTTTGATCTCGTAGGATTCGCGCCGATACTCGGCGCCGAAGGCGACGTTCATGCCTTGCGCAATGCCGTCGAAAAAGCGGGTGAAATCCAGATTGGTGGTGCTCTGATCAAAACTGAAACCACCGGCATTGAACTTGTTGGCGCTGATGCCGGGGCCACCGTTTTGCAGGTCGAGATTGGCGATCGAGGCGTTGAGCGTGTTGCTGATGTTGTAGAACATCTCGTTGTAGCCATAAGTGGAGGACAAGTCGGTGTGCCACTGGCCAATTTCGGTGGTGCCGCCAAAGATGAAGAAGCGATCCCGCAGATCGCCATTGATGAACGGTACAAAGCCGCCGGGGAACATCGCTTCGGAGTTGCGCGAGGGGATGTCGTCGGAACCGACGCCACCGCGCCCAAATGCGGCCGACGAGGCGATCCGCACCTGATTGCTGGCGGTGAGATAGAGCTCTGAGGCGTCGCCGACCGGCAATCTGCCGTTGACAAAAAGGGTATTGTTGTTGACCTTGGTGTCACCAATGGTGCGCGGGTTGTCGGCCGGCTCGGAACGATCCGAACGACCGCGACGCGAACCCTCGGCGGTGATCGCGAGTACGCCGCCGTCGCCGAAGGAGAACCCGCAGTAACCGGCAAGCTGCTTGTTTTCGCCATCACCGCGGGTGTATTCGCCGTAGCCGGTGACCGCCTGGCAGCCGACGTCGGTGCGCAGCGCAAAGTTCATCACCCCGGCGATGGCATCCGAGCCGTATTGGGCGGCAGCACCATCGCGCAGCACTTCGACGCGATCAATGGCGAGCAACGGGATGGTGTTGAGATCGGTACCGGTGTTGCCGCGATTGCGCGCGCCGAACAGGTTGACCAGGGCGGTGCTGTGGTGGCGCTTGCCATTGACCAGCACCAGGGTTTGATCGGAGCCCAGGCCGCGCAGCGCGGCGGAATCGATCAAGTCGGCGCCGTCGGCACCGGTCTGTCGGGTGGAATTGAACGAAGGCGCCAGATATTGCAGCGATTGCGCCACGTCGAACTGGCCGCCCTTGGTGGCCGATTCCTGCATCGGAATGACATCCACCGGCACCGGTGAGGTGGCGTCGGTCCGATCCAGTCGGCGGGAACCGAGCACGGTGACGGTGCTGAGTTCCTTGGCGGTTTCTGCGGTTTCAGTCGTCGCCGCCGGTGCGTCGCCGGCATCCTGTGCCTGCGCGGTGGTGGCGAGGGCACCGACCGTCAGCCACAGCGTGCTACCCAGCGCGCACTGAATGGCCAGTTTCAAGGGGTTCGTTGGCATGGGGCTCTCCTCTATGATGGGAGGCAAGATCGTAAAGCCTTAACGGAAGTTTTACCAATGCTTTTGGAGTGTGGCGGCTTGTCGCCGCTTTGCTTTGGTTCGATACGCGGTGGTCAAACTGGAACCAGGTCGGCTCAAGCGCCGATGACCACCACGACAAGGGTGGATGTTCCGTGTGAGTGTCGGTGCCATTGCTGCGCGTTGTGCGACGACAGGTATCCGGTGGTTGAACACTGCAGGAACCGCTGTCCCCACCGACCTGCCGGTTATTTGCAGCGCACGGTGATTTCTTTGCGATTAACGCCGACGTGTTTCTCGAGTGTGACGTAGCCGTTGGGGCATTCCTTGCTTGCGCGTTCGTGGCAATTAGCCATGCTCGTGATTAGACCGCATTGAATCACCAACTCACTTTCTCCAGACTGGCCCTTGGTCTCTTTCGCTACCGTGCATCCGGTTAGCACTACGAGCGTAGCGACGATGATGCAGAGCAAACGGCTGGCGGGCTTAACTTCGATTGCAAAAACTTGCTTGCCGGGCCGACACTGAATGGCCAGTTTCAAGGGGTTCGTTGGCATGGGGCTCTCCTCTATGATGGGAGGCAAGATCGTAAAGCCTTAACGGAAGTTTTGCCATTGGTTTTGCTGTTGGCGCGCGCCGCCTTACTTGCTGCGCAGATTGCCCGGTCGGCGAATCAGCTTCAGCGGCACCGAAAACGGAATGCCAGCCCGGGTGCCAGCGACGTTAACCTCGGTGCCGGGGGCGAGGGCGGCCTCGTGCAGGCGCAGGTCGGTGCCATCCAGCACCGGCTGACCGTCGAACTCGGTGATGATGTCGCCGGGCTTGATGCCGGCCAGGTCGGCCGGACCGGCGGTCAATAGCAGGGCGACTTGGGCGCCGCGCTGAGCGGCATTGCTGCCCTCGGCCGGCGAGTACGGCGCGTCGGCGTATTCGGCGCCCATCCAGCCGCGGATGACTTCGCCGTACTTGACGATTTTGTCGAGCACCTCTTTCGCCGATTGTGCCGGAATGGCGAAGCCAATACTGAGCCCGTCGCGCAGGTTGCCGGTGTTGATGCCGACCAGTTCGCCGCGGGTATTGACCAGCGCTCCGCCGGAATTGCCACTGTTGACGGCGGCGTCGGTCTGCAAATAGTCCTCAAAGCGGGTGCGGCCGAGGTTGTTGCGCTTGGTGGCGCTGATGATGCCCATGGTGACGGTGCGGTCGTAACCATAGGGGTTGCCGATCGCCAGCACGACGTCGCCGACGGCAAGTTTGTCGGCATCGGCAAAAGTGGCGGTCGGGAAATGGTCGCCGTCGATCTTCAACACCGCCAGATCGGTTTCCAGATCGCCGCCGACCAGGGTGGCTTCGGTCACCCGCTCATCCCATAGTCCGATGCGGATACGTTGGGCATTGGCGACCACATGAAAATTGGTGAGTACGTATCCATCGGCAGAGAAAATCACCCCGGAGCCGAGACTGCGTTCCAGTTGCCGCACCGGCGAATTGGCGGCCTCGGAAAAACGGCGCACGGCGGGATCGCCAAACAGGGGTGCGGCGGTGGCATTGAGCAGTCGCTCGGCGGAGATGCTTACCACCCAAGGCCCGGCGCGGTTCACCGCTTCGGCGTAGCTGGATGCCGCCGCCGGCACCGGGGTCGAGCTCGGTGGCGGCGGCAAGGGGCCAAAGCGATCCGGAAACAGGCGCGTCAGCAAGAACGCCATCGCCAATCCGGCGACGGCGAACTTGGCGATGAACAGCACAGCGGCTACCAGTTTTGACATAGCGATTCCAAGAAAATTCAGCGCTCATTGTGACCCGACCCGAGCCGCCGTGGGCTCAGGTCCAGGGCGACCGGTCAGCGTCGGTTAGGCGTGGTGAATCAAAAAAATGCCAGCCTTATTGGCTGACACTACCTTGAGCATCGACAGCCATCGGCACCGCAGTGGTGCCCATGGTGGCCACCGCCGCGGGCTTGGCGACCAATCGATCACCAGCCACCGAGGCGATCCAGGCGGTCGCCACGGCGCTGAAATACGGCAATGATTGCGCCGCCAGAATGGCCATCCAAAGTTTGGCTTCCGGCTGTCCGACGCTCATCTGCCAAGCAATGCCACCGATCGCAATCCACAGCGCCAGCAGCAGCAGCAGCTCTTCCCGCACGGCGACCCAGGCGCTCGGCTTGCGCCGCATGCGGTGGCTTTTGGCAGTGCGCTCAAAGGGATGCGCCTTGGTCATCAGGCCCTTCAGGATGCCGCGTGCAATGGCGTGGCTGAGCGCCATCGAAGCCAGCGAAGCGCCGAGCGTATCGCGCCAGCTGGAACGCACCCGCACTCGGTACAACCAAATGCCAAAGATCGCATTGGCGAGACTGAAACCCAGTACCGGCACCATGAACTGTTGCAGCGGCAAGCTGAAAAGCTCCTGGTTCCAGAGCATGCCCAAAGTCCAACCGAGCGCGAGCAGGGTGAACAGCAAATGCAGGGCATTGGCGAACCAGCCAAACCAACCGGTGAGAAAATGGTAACGCTGACCCAGCTTGAGGGCGCTCGGACCGATCAGCTTCAGCCCATGCGCACGCAAGATTTGCATGGCGCCGAAAGCCCAGCGGAAGCGCTGCGATTTATAGGCGGTGAAATCGGCCGGGGTCAGGCCACGGCCCATGATGTGATCGACATAATTGGTGCGATAGCCAGCTTCCATCAGGCGCAGGCCGAGCTCGGCGTCTTCGCAAATGCACCACTCCGCCCAACCGCCCACCTGGTCCAGTGCCGAGCGGCGGATCATCGTCATGGTGCCGTGTTGAATGATCGCGTCGCGCTCGTTGCGGTGGTGCATGCCGATCCGAAAGAAGCCATCGTATTCGAAGCTGCACAGGCGGCGAAAGACGTTGTCGGAAAACTCACGGTGCGCCTGCGGGCATTGCACGATGGCGACGCCGGTATCCTCAAAATGCTTGACCAGATCGCACAGCCAATTTGGCTCTACGGCATAGTCGGCATCGACCACGGCGACCACTTCGGCATCGGCAGCGGTTTCCTTTAAAGCGAAATTGAGCGCACCGGCCTTGAAACCGGGCCACGGACTCAAGTGGAAAAAGCGAAAGCGTGCGCCCAACTTCGCGCAATGCGCGGCCACCGGCTGCCAGACTTCGTCTTTGACCGTATTGTTGTCGACCACCAGCACTTCGAAATCGGGATAGTCGAGATTTGCCAGAGAATCCAGCGTCAGAATGACCATCTCCGGCGGTTCGTTGAAACAGGCGAGGTGGATCGAAACCTTGGGTCGCCGATCCGCAGGCGCCAACGCCAGCAAGCCAAATTCGCGGCGCCAGCCGCGCCGCCACATGACTTCCACGAACTCGAATCCGGAGATCAACAGAATCGCCAGAATGGCGAGCTCGGCCGGCACGATCAATGCCTGCATGAACCAATCAAGCGGGTCCAGGTAATAATTGAACGGCACCGCCAGCAGCCAGATCCACAGGCTGACCGACAATTGAATCAAACCCAGATAGATGATTTTCCCAAGCAGCTTGAAGCGCGCAAAGCGCACCGCAAACCAAAGCATCGGCAAGAACGCCAGCGTCACCGTGAGCAAGGCTTTGTGCCACCACTCTTCGTCGTCGTGCATGGGACCGGTGAGCGCGAATTTCGGTTGCCGCCAAGCGTCGAACACCCCCCAATAAGCACCAACGCGGCCCTCGTAGCGTTCTTTCCAGGGTTGATCGAACGCCTCCATCAGGTAGTAGTCGATGTTTTCGTACTTGGCCGCGCGCAACCACTCGCGAATGAAACTGGCCTGGCCACTGACGCTGGGCTCGGCAAACCGAAACCGATCACCATTGCTCGGCCAACCCACTTCGCCGACCACGACGCGCTTGCCTGGAAAAGCTTTCTGGATCTGATGCAGGCGCCGCAACACCAGTTTCATCGCACCGCGGCGCGGCACGCCCTCCCAATACGGCAACAAGTGCACGGTGATCACGTCGACGTGGCGGGCAAGTTCCGGGTACTTCAGCCACAGATGCCAGGGTTCAGCAGTGGAGACCGGCACCGTCAACTGCTGGCGCGCTTCATCGAGGTATTGGATCAGTTCGGTGACGCTGACATCCTGGCGGAACAACGATTCGTTGCCGACCATGACCGCGTCGATATTGGGCGACTCGGTGACGGCTTGGTAGAGAGCATCAAGCTCCAGACGATTGTGGTCGCTGCGGTGGTCGATCCAGGCGCCGGCGGTGACCCGCATGCCGTGCTCGCCGGCGATTTGCGGAATGAGCGTATTTTCGGTGCTGGCATAGGTGCGGATGCGCTTGCTGTAGCCCGCGAGGATGTCCAGATCCGAGCGCAGTTGCTGCTCGCTTGGAAACTCCTTGCGCAGCGGACTTTGATCGCGTTGAAACGCGGAGTACGCCACCCCGCGCACTTTGCCATCGAACTCGGGCAGCGCTCGCGGCTGGTTCCACGCCCACCACAGGCCAAGATTCAACGCCGCGATGGCGGCGGCCAGCAGCACCGCCATCGGCCAGGACCAGCGCGTAGAAATCGGGTGGGAGGTGCCGGAGCTGTACATGGATCTTCGGGTTTTAGTGACAGGCAAGCGCGCAAGGATACTGGTAGCAGTGCTGCAGCGGGATGCGCTGACCGCAAGTTTGGGTGGGCGGACGAGGTGATTGGGCGCGGCTGTCGGAGCGCCCGGACGCTGATGCTGTCCACGATGAGTGAAAGTGTCGATCGGCCGGTTGCCGGTGCCGGTGCTTCGGTCAATCGTTGCTCGCCCTTTTCCAGCATCGCTATCGGAATACAATCAGCCGAGGCAGGGGGTCGCCATGGCGCTGAAGGGCAAACCAAACTCGTTCGATATTGCTTACCGCGCCGGGGTGTCGCAGGCGACGGTGTCGCGGGCTTTGCGCAACAGTCCGTTGGTCAATGCCGACACCCGACGGCGGGTGCAGGCGATCGCCAAGGAACTGCACTACACCGTCGATAAAAACGCATCGAGTCTGCGCACGCAAAGTTCCGGGACGCTGGCGCTGCTGTTTTTTGAAGACCCGAGCCCGGACGATTCGCATATCAATCCGTTTTATATGTCGATGTTGGGCGCGATTACCCGCGCTTGCGCCGAGCGTGGCTACGACCTGCTGATCAGTTTTCAGCAATTGTCCGACGATTGGCATGCCGATTATCGCGACAGCAACAAGGCCGATGGCATCATCCTGCTCGGTTATGGCGATTACCTCACCTACCGCAGCAAGCTGGAAAAACTGGTCGAGCAAGGCACCTACTTTGTGCGTTGGGGCGCGGTGCAGCCGGATCAACCGGGGGTTTCGATCGGTTGCGACAATTACCAGGGTGGCCGTCTGGTGACCGAACATCTGTTGGCACAAGGGCGCCGTCGGATCGCCTTTCTGGGCAACGCCTCGCCGCAATATCCGGAGTTTTTTGAGCGTTATCGCGGTTACCAGGATGCGCTGCGTGCAGCCGGTTGCAAGGCTTTGCCCAAGTTGCAAGCCGACGCCTTGAGTGCGCAACCGGCTGGCCATGCCGCGCTCACCGAACTGCTGGCGCGCAAGCTGCCATTCGATGCCGTATTCGCCGCCAGCGATCTGATCGCCATTGGCGCCATGCAGGCATTGGCGGAACGCGGCATCAACGTGCCGACCGCCGTTGCCGTTGCCGGATTTGATGACATTCCGCTGGCCGCTTTCGTCAATCCATCGTTGACCACTGCGCTGCAAGATAGCAACCGTGCGGGCGCCCTGCTGGTGGAAAGTTTGCTGCGACTGGTGCACGGCGAGAGCGTGGCCAGTGCGATGTTCCCAGCGCAGTTGGTGGTCCGGCGTTCGAGCGTGGGCTGAGCTGCGGTTGCAGTACCGCGGTGGCGGCCTGGCGGCTATCTGCGCGCGGCCATGAACTGCATGCTGGCGGCCAGTTTTTGTCGGAGGTCGTTGCGGCGGAGCGGGGCGTTGTGCAGATACACCTGCACGCCGTGCGCGGGCACACTGCTGCTGAGTACGCCGCCATCGCCGATGGTGATCGCCGCGCCGCCGAAGGCCGGTTGCCAGCTGCCGCTTTCGAGCAGCTCGCTGATCTCGAACTCGGCGGCGTCATCGCCCTTGTTCAGCAGTACCAGAGCGATCTGCTGAACGTCATTGTGCTGATAGACGCGATAAAACGCGGCGCGGTTGCCGCCTAATTGCAGATTGATTTGCAGGCCACGTTGCAACGCCGGTGTTTGTCGGCGCAGCGTGGCAATGCGCTTGAGCTGGTCGTGGATCGGATGGCCGCTGGCGGCGGCGATGCCTTTGGCGCCGAAGTAATTGCGATTGCCAGCGTGTTCGGCG
>PEUI01000075.1:7686-11849 GCA_002785585.1 Lysobacterales bacterium CG02_land_8_20_14_3_00_62_12 | reverse complement strand
CCGAGCCGTAGTACACCACTGGAATGCCGCGCGCGGTGAACAACCAGTTGTGCGCATCGATAAAGCCCTGGTCGCTGGCGTTGAGACGCGCCATGTCATGGTTGTCGTAGAAGGTCACCAGCTCATAGGGGTTTTGGTAGGGGCCAGCGTCGAGATAAAGCGCATCGGCGAGCAACGCAAAATCGCTGTCGGCATGTTCAAACACTTCGGTCAACCTGGCCTTGAGCGGAAAATCCAGCACGCTGATGGCGCCGTTTTCCGGCAGCGTGTGCACAGCGATGTGATTGGCGTCGTAGTCGAAATCTTCGCCGAACATGAAAAATCCCGGATGCCGGGCGCGGATGCGATCACTAAAAGCCTTCCAGAAGGCGTCTGGCATAAAGCGGATCGTGTCGATGCGAAACGCCGCTGCGCCCTGATCGATCCACTGCAAATAGGCGCCGGTCAAATACGCGCGCACGTCCGGGTTTTCATCATCCAGATTGGACAACTGTGCCAGTTCTGCCGTTGGGTGAAAAAAGCGGTGCAGCGGCTGGTGCAGCGGGTCGAGTTGCGCGGGCGGCAGGTTCTGGTGGTCGGCGATCAGCGTGCCATCGGCCGCGAACAACTGGCCAAAACCGGGTTGCGGATTGGGCATGGTGTAGGCCGGCGAACCATGATTGGCAACGATATCGAGCACCGTCTTCAGGCCGTTGGCGCGCAGACCGGCGGTGAACTCGGGGAAGCCCAGCCCGACGCTCGGCAAATGCTCATCGACCCGATAAAAGTTTTTGCCCCAGTAGCCGTGATAGCCCGCCTTGCCTCGGTCGGTGAGGATGCTGGTGCAGCTCACTTTGTCGCCACCGCTGAAGGCTTCGTCCGGATTGTCCACGATCGGCGTGATCCAGACCGCGCCAAAGCCCATGTCGTGAATGTAGTCGGCGTGATCGAGTAGGCCCTTGAAGTCGCCACCGAGGTAGCCCAGGTTGGCGGTGACGCCGTCCGGGCAATGGATCGGGAGATCAAAAGTCGGGTGGGCGCCGCCTTGCGTACGCTGATCGTTGTTCGGATCGCCGTTGACGAAACGGTCGGTCATCACAAAATAAATCGCCTCGCTGGCGAACGGATCGAGCGTGCCGTAGAACTCGGTCGGCGTACCGATGACCGCTGCTGGGGCGACCGGCGCGGTGGCCGGTGGCGGTGTGGTTGGGTGGCAGCCGCCGAGGAAACCGGTCAGCAAGAACATCAGCATTGCGCGCATTGGTCGCGGTCCGGTAGTGGCACGTGGAAAACGGGTCGATGGCTTAAGCCATCAGCCATGGGCGGCGACAATCGCGCCATTGGCAACGCCGACCGGCTCGTGTACCCGCAACAGAAACGCCGCGCCGATCAGCAGACTGCCGCCACTGATGACCATGGCGTAGATCGGCTGATTGGCAAAGCACCAGCGCAGCGTCGGCCCGAGCAGGGTCGCCGCGACGATTTGCGGGATGACGATGAACATGTTGAATAGACCCATGTACAAGCCCATTTTTTTTGGGTCGACCGAACTTGCCAACAGCGCATAGGGCATCGACAGAATGCTGGCCCAGGCGACACCGACCAGCGCGAACGAAACGATCAGGTAGCCGGGCGCGGGAACCAGCGCCATCGACAGAAAACCCAGGCCACCGAGGATCAGCGAAACGCCGTGGACCCATTTGCGGTTGAGGACAAAACGCGCCGCGTAAAAACTGAGCAGCAGGGCCACCACCATTGACGACAGACCGTAGTAGCCCATGAACGAGCCGACCAGATCGGCGGCATTTTGAAACGCGGCGTTGGCGCTGGCAAAGGCCTCGGCCTGGGCCGGCAAGGCCAGGTTGAAGGCGTTTGGATTAGGCGCTGGCGCATGAAAGACGTGGTCGGTGAGTGCCGGTGTCGCCATGCTCCACATGCTGAAGAACGACAACCAACTGAAGAACTGGACGATGCCGATGCGAAGCATTTCCGGTGGCATGGCGATGACTTGGCCGACAATATCGGGCACCAGTTTGCCGCGCTTTTTTTCCAGCAGAAACTGCGCCAGGTCTTCGGGCGGGTCCTCGCGCGTCGTCAACACGGTGACCAGAATGCTGACCAGAAATACCAGTGCGCCAATGGCAAAAGCGATCTTGACCGAACTCGGCACCACGCCCGGACCAGCGACATTGGAGACGCCCAACTGGTTGATGAACCAGGGCAGATTGCTGGCCACCCAGGTGCCAATGCCGATGATCAAAGTCTGCACCACAAAGCCATAGGAACGCTGGCTCTCCGGTAGTTTGTCGGCCACCAGGGCACGAAACGGTTCCATGCTGATGTTGATCGAAGCATCGAGCACCCAGAGTAGCCCGACCGCCATCCACAGCGCCGACGACTGCGGCATGAATAGCAACGCGACCGAACTGAACACCGCACCGATCAGAAAATACGGGCGGCGTCGGCCGAGCAGCGGATGCCAGGTGCGATCCGACAGATAGCCAATGATCGGCTGCACCAGCAAGCCGGTGAGCGGTGCGGCAATCCACAGCAAGGGCAGGGCGTCTTTCTCGGCGCCCAGGGTCTGAAAAATGCGCGACATGAAACCGCCCTGCAAGGCAAACCCAAACTGGATGCCGAGAAAACCGAAACACATGTTCCAGATCTGCCAGAAAGACAGCTTGGGCTTGATTTGCATCGGTCCCTCCCAGGGCGCTGCATAACGAAAGAGTTTGGCGCGACCGATGCTACTCGAAGCTAGCGAGACCGATGCCAACAAAGAGCGTGATGGTAGGCTGGCGTTGCTGGCGGCAACACCGTCTGCATACGTATTCAACCTGACTGACGATCATTGCTTGGGGTTTGGCGAGTCGGTGGGCAACCATGACGCCGCTGCAAGCCGCGATAATGCCGACTTGCCAAATGGCCCACAGGCGTGCAGCGGATGCCGACGTTCGTGCGCTCAACCCCGGCCCGGAGTGGTCCATGATCGAACTGCTGTTGCTTGCCCTCGTCATCATCCTCGGCTTGCCCTATGCGATCTGGCGACTGGGCCGTACCGACTACTACGCGCCCCTGGTAGTCGTGCAAATCCTCACCGGCATCCTGCTCGGCCCGGGCCTGCTCGGCGCGCTCTATCCGGAGCCGTATCAGGCGCTGTTCAATCCGCAGGTAATCACCGCGCTGACCGGCATTGCGACCTGGGCGGTGATGTTGTTCGTGTGGATTGCCGGGATCGAATTGGACCTGCACGCGGCCTGGGCCGAACGGCGCGACAGTGCCACCACGGCGGTATTCGCCATGGGCATGCCGCTGTTGCTGGGGGGCGCGGCGGGCGCGATTCTGCTGGCCAATGACGCCAGTTGGCGCGGCAGCCAAGCCAGCCCATGGCAGTTCATCGCCGGCATCGGTATGGCTTGCGCGGTCACCGCCTTGCCGATCCTGATCTTGTTTATGGAAAAGCTGCACATTTTGCGGCTGCCACTGGGGCAGCGCGTGCTGCGCTACGCCAGTCTGGATGACATCGCCATCTGGACCGTACTGGCCCTGATCCTGCTCGACTTTGAGCGCATGGGCCGACAGCTGACTTTTCTGGCCGGGTTCACGCTGGTCACGGTGCTGATGCGCCGTGCCTTCCGGCGTCTGCCGGAAGCCGACCGCTGGTACCTGGCGCTGGTTTGGGTCGCCGGTTGCGGCCTGGCTGCCGATTGGTCCGGACTGCACTTCATGGTTGGCGCATTTTTATCGGGCGTGGTGATGGATGGCCGCTGGTTCAACCGCGAACGCATGGACCTGCTGCGCCATCACCTGCTGCTGGTGGTGATGCCGGTATTTTTTCTCAGCACCGGATTGCGCACGCAATGGACCCTGGGCGGCTGGTCGGTGTTGGCGGCAGCGACGCTGCTACTGCTGGCCAGCGTGGCCGGCAAACTGATCGGCGTGCGGCTCGCCGGCCGCGTCCTTGGCTGGCGTGCCGGCGAAGCCAGCGTGATCGGCTGGCTGCTGCAAACCAAAGCCCTGATCATGATTATCTTCGTCAACATCTTGCTCGACCGCGCCATTATCAGCAGCGCTACTTTTACCGCCTTGCTGTTGATGGCCGTGGCCAGCACCATGCTCAGTATCCCGATGGTGACACCGCGATTGCATGCGCTGGTCGCAGTTGAAAGAACTGTTGATCGACC
>PEUI01000075.1:0-7564 GCA_002785585.1 Lysobacterales bacterium CG02_land_8_20_14_3_00_62_12 | reverse complement strand
TCGCCGATCCATTTGTGCCATTGCTTTGACCTGGCGGCGACCGGCACCGCATGCGTGCGCGACGTTTCGGCGCTGTTGAACACGATCAGCACTTCGCGCCCACTGTCGGCGTCGATCCGCGAGAACGCAAACAGGCCGGCGCGACGTTCGCTGAATCGCACGAGCTGTTGGCCGCGACGCAGCCCAGGATGCTGCCGCAATAACGCGGTCAGCGCCGCCAGGTTTTGATAGAGCGGATGGCCGCGGTCGAAGTTGTCCACTGCGGTGCTGGCCGATGAGCCGATCAGGCGGTTGTCGTTGTAGCTGGCCACACGACTGGGGAACAGGTCTTCACGCGCTGCCTGATCGCCGCCATCGCCGGTGAAACCTTGCTCATCGCCGTAATAAATCACCGGCACGCCACGGGCAAACAGCAGCAGCAGGTTGCCCAGTTGCATGCGCTTGATGGTGTCGCCAGCGCCGGTACGGCTGGTTTCTGCCTGTTGCAAAAAGTAGCCGAAGCGGCCCATGTCGTGATTGCCGAGGAAGGTCGGCAACAACGCCGCGCCAGCGCTGCCGTTGGCGTACCAGCGGTCATCACGGAACAGTGTCGCCAGGCGTCGGGTGGCGGCGCCATCGGCGATCACTTCGCGGGCGGCTTTTTGAAACGCGAAGTCCAGCACCGCTGGAAATGCCGCTTCGCGGGTGAACCGTCCCAGTGCCTTGGGCGTCAGCGCGTAGGCTTCGCCAAACAGATAGAAATCGGCTATGCCCACGGCGCGGGCGTGTGCCAGGATCGCCGGAATGAAGTGTCGCCAGAAGGCATCATCGACATGCTTGGCGGTGTCGACGCGAAAGCCATCGATGCGATAGCGGCTGATCCAGTCCTGATAAATCTCGATCATGCCGGCGAGCACGCGCGGATGTTCGGTGTAGAGATCATCGAGCCCGGAAAAATCGCCGTACAGCGCGCTCTCGCCCTGCCACAGGGAGTTGCCACGGTTGTGGTAGTAGATCGGATCGTTGAGCCAGTCGGGTACTTTGCCATGCGCCTCGGCCGCGGGTACGAACGGCGTGTAGGCGTAGCCGGGATCGGTCAGATGGGCAAAGTTTGCGGTCGTCCGCAGGTCTTCGGCATCGCCGTTGAAACCGGAATTGATCGGCTGGCCGGGTTTGCCGCCATGGCGTGTGTACGGGAATGCCTTGCGGTCGCGGTAGTGGCAATCCGGGCTGGCCGTGGCGAGCGCGGCGGCGGCGGGCGGCACGCATTCGCGGTACTGGATCACGTCGGCGGTGTGGTTGATGACGATGTCCATAATGACTTTCATGCCACGGGCATGGGCGGCATCGACCAGCGCCTTGAAGTCGTCGTTACTGCCGAAATGTGGATCGACCTGGGTGAAATCGGTGATCCAATAGCCGTGATAGCCAGCCGACAAATCCCCGGGCGGACCCTGCACCGGCTGGTTCTTGAAAATCGGCGCGAGCCAGAGCGTGGTCGCACCCAGTCCTTGAATGTAGTCCAGCTTTTGCCGCAAACCGATCAGGTCACCGCCGTGAAAATAGCCTTTGTGGGTGGGGTCGAAACCACTCAGTTCGGGCTGATCGGGATAGCCGCCGAGATCGTTGCCGGGATCGCCATTGGCAAAGCGGTCTGGCAGCACGAAATAGATCACCTCGTCCTGAATCGCTCGGTCTGGGTTGGCTGGCTGGGTCTCGGCTGCGGCGGCGGCGGCGGCGAGGCAAATCCCGGCCCATAGGCCGACATTGCCTGGTGAAAAGATGCGAGGGTTTGACATGGTGCGGTTCCAGAGCAAGAGCATCAGGCACAGCAAGCTGGGGCGCAAAAGTAATAGCCCCTCCCCCGCTTGCGGGGGAGGGGTTGGGGAGAGGGGCGGTTGATCTTGATCTTGGTGTTCGAGGATAAAGCACAATAGCCAGATCAACTGCCCCTCTCTCCCGGCCTCTCTCCCGCGAGCGGGAGAGAGGAGAAAATCACAAGCCTCGCTTTCGGACAAGCGGTACAAAACGAATGGCGACACCACCGCCTGGCGCCAGACGCAGCGGCAGCACATCGCTGCTGATGACGTCGCGGGTTTCGATGACGATGGCTTCCGGGTTGGTTTTCCAGTGGGCGTTTTCACCGTCGCGGTAAATCTGCGCGCGGTAGCGCACGCCGGATTCCAGAAATCCCAGTGGCGTGTTGAGCAGGCGGCCGTGCTGGTTGTTGCTGGCGCCCAGATACCAGTCACGACTGTGGCGATCGCGGCGGGCGATCACCACGTATTCGCCGATCTCACCGGCCAGCGCGCAGGTCTGGCTCCAATCCGCCGGTACATCGCGAATAAACTGGAACGCCGCCGGTTTGGCTTCGTAGTTCTCGGGCAGATCAGCGGCCATTTGCAGGGGGCTGTAAATCACCACATACAGCGCCAGTTGTTGGGCCAAAGTGCTGGCGATGTTGCGCTTGCGCAGCGCTTCTTTGCTGCCCAGATCAAAGATGCCGGGGGTGTAGTCCATCGGTCCCGACAGCAAGCGGGTAAACGGCAGCGTGCTGGTATGGGCGGTGCCGTTGCCTTCCGACCAGGCGTTGTACTCCTGCCCGCGCGCGCCTTCGCGGCTCATCCAGTTGGGGTAGCTTCGCCGCAAACCGGTGTCCTTGATCGGCTCGTGGGTATTGATCGCGATCTGGTAGTTGGCGGCAACCTCCAGCACATGCTGGTAATGGCGCACCATGAATTGGCCGTGCTGCCATTCGTGGACCAGTTTGCCGCTCTCGTCGATGCGCGGGATCAAGCCATTTTGTTTGACGTAGCCGGTCTTGATTACGTGTACGCCGTGATCGGCCATGGTCGCCATCGCCGCATCGAGTTGCTGTTCGTAATTGGCGATGCCGCCAGAAGTCTCGTGGTGGCCGATCAGGCGCACACCCTTTCCCTTGGCATAGGCGGCGAGCGCAGCGAAGTCGTAATCCGGATACGGCAGGGTAAAATTGAACAGTTCGCTGTTGGCGATCCAGTCGCCATCCCAGCCGACATTCCAACCTTCCACGAGCACGCCCTTGAAGCCGTACTTGGCGGCAAAGTCGATGTATTTTTTGGTGTTGGCGGTGGTCGCGCCGTGGGTCGGTCCGGAAGCCCAGCTCGATTTGCGGATGTGCATTTCCCACCAGATGCCGACGTATTTGCCGGGCTCGATCCAGGACACATCGCCCTGTTTGTTGGGCTCGTTGAGGTTCAAGGTCAGGTCGGCAGCCTCGATCAAGGCGGCGGCACGATCGACGATTTCCATACTCCGCCACGGCGTGACAAAGGCGCCGCTGGTCTTGACCTTGCTGCCGTCCGACCACGGAATCAGATCGGCCTTGAGTC
This sequence comes from Lysobacterales bacterium CG02_land_8_20_14_3_00_62_12, assembly GCA_002785585.1. Lineage (GTDB taxonomy): Bacteria > Pseudomonadota > Gammaproteobacteria > Xanthomonadales > Ahniellaceae > 0-14-3-00-62-12. The sequence continues at coordinate 4,214 of PEUI01000075.1, read as the reverse complement.
GATTGCCGCCAACGTTTTCGAGTGTCATCGAGGCGTAATCGACCAGGGCAGCTTCGTGCAGACTCAAATACAAGCCGCTGTCGGTGCGCAGGGTGAGCGGCGTTTCCGCTTTCCAGATCGCCGATAGCGGCGTATGCCGATACAGATATTCGTAGCGGTTGGGCAGATAGGCGCCGGTCCACCAGGCGCTGTGATCGCCGGTCATCGCGAACTCGGTCAACTCGTTGGCGATCACCCGTTGCGGATGGGCGGGATCGGCTGGCACTTCGTAACGGAAGCCGATGCCGTCATCGTAAACGCGGAACACCACGCTCAGCACGCGCTCGCCGCCGCCAGCACGGCCTAAGTTCACCCGCAGTTCGTTGTAGTGGTTGCGTACCTTTTCTTTTTCGCCCCAGACTTGGGTCCAGGTTTCATCGACGCTGCGGGCACTGCTGTCGATGAGGCTCAGGTCCTCGCTCAGCGATGGCGCATCGGCAAACACCAGGCCGAGCCGCGAATGGGCGATCACCGGTTCGGCAAACCGGCTCACCGTATAGCCCAGGTGGCCGTCGTCAGCGTCCACGGTAATGCCCAGCACGGCACTCGGCGATTGCACCGAGGGCGGGGCGGCCGGTGCGGGCGGGGCGGGCAAAGCCGAATTGGCGGGATTGGTTTCTGCCGCGACGCCAGCGCCGCTGGCCAACCAGAAAATCAGGGCGAACCGGCAATAGGGGGATCGGGATTTCATGAGGTTTTCCTGGCAACGTTCGAAGCGTGGACCGACCTAGCCACGATTGGCTGACGCCAACGCCACCGAACGTGCATGGTAGGCAGGCGGCAGCGTCGGCAAGCAAACTTGCATACGTATTCATCCAGGCTGCTGGCGTCGGCCGGGGGCGCACCGCTACATTGATCGCTCGGCCAACCCGCAGCAGGAGTCATCGCCATGCCGGATCGAAGCATCCGCAGGATCGTCATCGTGGGTGGCGGCACCGCCGGCTGGATGACGGCGGCGGCGTTGGCCAATGCGCTCCAGGGCCATGTTCAGATCGACCTGATCGAGTCCGATGAGATCGGCATCGTCGGCGTTGGCGAAGCCACCATTCCACCGATCAAAATCTTCAACCGCAGCCTCGGCATCGACGAGCATGCCATGCTCGCCGCCAGCCAAGGCAGCTACAAGCTCGGCATCGAGTTCGTCAATTGGAGCCGGATCGGTCAGCGCTATTTTCATCCGTTCGGTCAGTTCGGTGCCGACTTCGATGTGGTGCCACTGCATCACTATTGGTTGCGAGAACGCGCGCGCGGCAGCACCATCCCGTTGCAGGAATATGCGTTGGCCTGGGTCGCCGCCGAGGCCGGCAAGTTTGATCGGCCGATCAATGATCGGCAGCGCGTGCAATCGACTTATGACTACGCCTACCACTTCGATGCATCCTTGTATGCCAAGTTGCTGCGCGCTTATGCCGAAGCGCGCGGTGTGCGGCGCAGCGAGGGCAAGGTGGTCGATGTCGGCGTGCGTGCCGAGGACGGCTTTCTCAGCGGCGTGACCCTGGCCGATGGCCGGGTGCTGGAAGCCGACCTGTTTATCGATTGCTCGGGCTTTCGCGGTCTGCTGATCGAGGGCGCACTGAAGACCGGCTACGAAGACTGGAGCCATTGGCTGCCCTGCGACCGCGCCGTCGCCGTGCCGTGCGCGCATGGCGCAGCGCTCAGTCCGTATACCCGTTCCACCGCCCACGCGGCCGGTTGGCAATGGCGCATCCCGCTGCAACATCGCATGGGCAATGGCCTGGTCTATTGCAGCCAGTTCAGCAGCGACGATGCGGCCGCCAACGTGCTGCTCGATCATCTTGAAGGGGCGCCACTCGCCGAGCCGCGTTTTCTGCGTTTCACCACTGGGCGCCGCAAACAATTCTGGCACCGCAACTGCGTCGCTATTGGTTTGGCCAGCGGTTTTTTGGAACCGTTGGAATCGACCAGCATCCACCTGATCCAGTCGGCCATCAGCCGCCTGCTGGCGTTGTTTCCGGATCGCGATTTCGATCCGATCGTGGCCAGGGAATACAACCGCATCACCGAACTGGAATACGCCCGGGTCCGCGATTTCATCATCCTGCACTACCACGCCAACCAGCGCGACGATGCGCCGTTGTGGCGCTACACCCGTAACATGCCGATCCCGGAGCCACTGCAAACCAAGATCGACCATTTCCGCCGCCATGGTCGCCTGGTCGCCGAGGTGTTGGAACTATTCCAGAATCCGAGTTGGCTGGCGATTTTCATCGGCCAGGAAGTCTGGCCGGAACGTTACGACCCGCTGGTCGATATGCGCAGCGACATCGACGCTGCCCGCCTGCTCAGCGGCCTGCACCGCGTCATCGCCGAATCCGTGCAAGTCATGCCGACGCACCAGCAGTACATCGAGCGCCACTGTCGGGCGCGGGCGTAGGTCGCAATTCGGGCCATGCGCACCTTGGAGTGCGGCGGCTTGCCGCCGCTGTTTTTTGCCTGGGTGTGCGTGAGGGAACAGTGGCGACCGGGGCAGGTGAAGCAAAGCGGGAGCAAGCTCCCGCACTCCAGAGTTGTGGCTACATCGCTGCGGCGCAATTTCTGGCGACGAAGTCGGCGTGGCTGGGTAGGCTGGCGACGCGGGCGTCGATCAGCGCACGGATGTTGGCGAGAAACTCTTTGAGTTGGGCCGCGCTGATGGCATCGGCCAACGGGTGATAGCGGCGTGGGCAAATGCCCTGACCGAGCATGACTTGCAGCCAGGCGACTTCGGTAAATAGTTCTTCGCCATCGCGAACGATGGCGCCGGAACTGCTGAACAAATCGATTTTGCGCTGCAACGATTCCGGGATGCTCATCGCTGCGCAATCGCGCCAGAACGGCGTGTCGCTGCGTTCGCTGGCGTGGTAGTGCAGGATGATGAAATCGCGGATGCGTTCGTATTCAAAAGTGGTCTGGCGGTTGTACTCGGCGCTGAGCGCCGCATCGCAATGGCGGTCGGGGAACAGGTTCAGCAAGCGGCTGATGCCGGATTGCACCAGATGAATGCTGGTCGACTCCAGCGGCTCCATAAAGCCGCTGGCGAGGCCGAGGGCGACGCAGTTGCGCTGCCAGAATTGGCGACGGCGGCCAGTGGTGAAACGCAGCGGCCGCGGCTCGGCCAGCGCCTCGCCTTCGAGATTGGCCAGCAGGATGGCGCTGGCTTCGTCGTCGCTCAGATAGCGGCTGCAATAGACATGGCCGTTGCCGGTGCGGTGCTGCAAAGGGATGCGCCACTGCCAACCGGCCGCGCGTGCGCTGGCCTGGGTATACGGGCGCATCGGCGCGGTGCGCGCGCTCGGCACCGCCAGGGCGCGATCACAGGGCAGCCAGTGGCTCCAGTCTTCGTAGCCGACTTTGAGTGCGCCTTCGATCAGCAGGCCGCGAAAGCCCGAGCAGTCGATAAATAAATCGCCGCTGATGGTCTCGCCACTGGCCAGCACCACCGATTCGATGAAACCGTCGTCGGCGCGTAGTCGTACATCGACGATGCGGCCTTCGCTGCGGTGCAGCGACTGCCCCTCGCAATGGCGGCGCAGCATTTGGCTGTACAACATCGCGTCGAAATGAAAGGCGTGCTTGATGCCGGACAGTGGACTGTCGGCGGCTGGACCGAGGCGCGCACAACGGTTCGCCATCGCGGTCTGCGCGTTGAGCGAATACGCCCACAGGTCGGCGCTGGTGGCGGTGGTTTGCCGGGCGCGCAACCAGTACGGATGAAACGCCAGCATGCCGAGCGGCAGGCCAATGTCGCCGAAGGCGTGCAGGTAAGAATCGCCGATGCGGCGCCAATCGTTGAACTGGATGCCGAGCTTGAAGGTGCCCTGGGACTGACGCAGCACTTCGTCTTCGTCCAGCCCGAGAAATTGATTGATCAGGCGGATCTGCGGGATCGTCGCCTCGCCCACGCCGACGACACCGATTTCATCGGATTCGATCAGTCGGATCGCCAACTGCGGCCCCATCGCTTTGGCCAGCACCGCAGCCGCCATCCAGCCGGCGGTGCCGCCGCCGACGATCACTACGGTTTTGATGGGTGACTCGGTCATCGCCAGTGCTCCCAAGGCCCATTTGTTTTCAGGCAGCAGGTAAGGTGGATAAGCGCAGCGCATCCACCTGTCCATCGTAGTAGTGATTGGTGGATGCGCGGTACTTATTTACCCTACTGCGGTTGCTGCGTT
>PEUI01000349.1 GCA_002785585.1 Lysobacterales bacterium CG02_land_8_20_14_3_00_62_12 | reverse complement strand
GCTATCGCAGGAACGCTTCGCGGCCACCCTGCCTGGCAGGTCGGAACCGGTAAGTCGCTTCCATAAACTGGACCCCGATGGCGTTTGCAATACCTTGCGTGCGGGTACCGCGAGTGATCGCGGCGCGTTCACTTCGCCGCGACCGATTCATCCGAACTACGCGCGGGTAATCACTGTGCGCGAGGCCGCGCGCCTGCATTCCTATCCGGATTGGTTCCGTTTTCATTCCACCAAGTGGCACGGTTTTCGGCAGATTGGCAACTCGGTGCCGCCTCGATTGGGGCGCGCTGTGGCCAGCCAGGTGATGGCGGCGATGGGTTTGCGACCGAAGCATCCACAGACCCTGGTGAAATTGGGCGATGAAGATTTGCTGACGCTCGACATGGCAGTCGCGGCGAGACACTTCAATGTGCCCCGCGACACCATCGCCCAGCGAAGACGACCGGGGATTGGTGGTTCGCGCGCGAGTGATACGCAGGTGGCAGGGCAGTTTGTGCTGAGTTTTGGCGATTCGAGGGCGAGCGAGTGATCCACGACGAAGCCGGATCGGCAGGAAAACTTTACAGTCTCATCATCGAAGCAGTCTTCAAACGCCACTACCGGCGCGGCATCGCCGAGTTCGCGTTCAATCGCGAAGAATTGGTAGAAGTGGCATTGGCGCTCTATGAAAAGAACCTCACCAACCAGCCGCGCTTGAAAAACTTGGGCGATGTGATCTATGCCTATCGGCACCGGCGACCGTTGCCGGATGGTATTTTGCACACTCAGCCTGAGGGCCGGGCCTGGATGATCTTGGGGGCAGGCGATGGGGCCTACCGCTTTCGATTGGTCAAGTTGACGCATATCGAACGATCACCTGGGCGGACGGTTATCCCGATCCCGGATGCGACGCCAGAGATTGTCGCCAAGTACAAGTTGGGTGACGAGCAGGCGTTGTTGGCAAAAATCCGCTACAACCGCCTGGTGGATATTTTTCTGGGATTGACGACCTACTCGCTGCAAAATCATCTGCGGACAAAAATACCCAACTACGGTCAGATCGAGATCGACGAATTGTATGTGGGAGTCGACAAAGACGGTCGCCACTATGTGATTCCGGTACAAGCGAAAGGCCCCAAGGACAGACTTGGCGCCATCCAGACCATTCAGGACATTTTGTACTGCGGCGCCATACAGCCGGTCGCGAACAGCGTCAAGGCACGGACCGACTTCTCGAAGCTGAAATGCCGTGCGGTCTCGGCGCAATTGTTCCGTGATGATGCGATCAACAAGGATGGCAAACGCGTCAAGGTCGAGACCATCGTCATGTTCGAACTCAAGTTCGATGGCGATGAAGTGATGATCGAAGACGAGCGGCATTACCAATTGGTGCCAGCCGATCAAACGCCACCGAAGCCCTAGCTGAAGTGGGGCGGGTCACTGGGATTGTTCGTTGAATTGTTTTTTCATTTGAAGCGGCCCTAAACGCTGCCGCTGCCCCTGCCCCTGCTGCTCACACCCGCCGCAGATCGATGTTTCGATAAGCACCGATGCCACCACGCCAAGTGCGCATCCAGGCGCTGCTCGCCGAACACGCGGCTGCGCGCACGGCGTGTGGTTCGCATTGACCGAAGCGATTGACCAGTGAGGTGAGCATGGCGCACTCCCATTCACTCAATATTTCGGGAATAGACCAGGCCTGCCGGGCATGCTGGCTGACTCTCGGCTGTTGCGCGCAGGCGATTGTTTGGGCCAGATCGGCGGCGGGTTGTTCCCATTCCTCCCACAGACTGGAGGCGATCGGGCCACGCTGCCAGGCGAAGTAGTCGAGTGAAGTGGCGCGATGGTCGCGTTCGCGCATGATGGCTTCATCGAGCAGGTAGAGCATCAGCAGTGCTTTCTCGCGCTCCGGGTGATGGATGGTGCGCAAAAGGAATCCCAGCATGCACAGCAGCCGCTGACGTTCGTCAGCATTGGGCGTCGCCAATGGCGACAGTTGTTGGTCAAGTTTGAGTCTGCCGCTGCTGCCGTGCAGATCGGGAAAGTCGAATTCACTGTCACCTGCAGCCAGGCAGAGGGCAAGCCAACAACGATCCACGCGCTGAAGATTGAGTTTGTAGCATTGGTCTTGTTCGGTTTGGCGTTGTGCCCACGAGTTGCCACCCCGGTTTATGACGGCCAGGGAATCGGGCTCCCAGTCCGGGCGGGTTAACGCTTGTATTGCCAGGTGCCAACGTTGTGCCAGTGCTGGCCGCAGCGCGCCCTGTAACTGTTGCAGGCAGGTCAGTTCCGGTTCGGCCGGGGCCAGATCGTGGTACCGCAACCAGGCGTGGGCGCCGAGTAACAGGCTTTTTTTCAGCATGGCAGGGCACTCGAACCCACTGCCAAGATCATTGCTCAGCGAGGTCGCTGCGTTATGTACGGCCAGGGCAGACTGCCACAATTCGCGCGAGGTAAGTGGGTTTGGTGTTGCCGCTTGATTGACATCCAGATCGATGCGCAGACGCAATGGCGCGCGGGCAGACTGGCGCGACGTGATTGGCCGCGGACAAACCTTGAGCGCCAGTCCGCGTCGCAGCAATTGGCCAACGGCAACGGCCATATCGCGCGGCAGTATGCCCAGGCATTGTTCGCGCCAGATCACTTCGACGGCATCGGGCATTCGTGGCCGTAGCGGATTGCAGCGCAATTGCAGAGGCTCGCCCGGATGCAGGCAAGCCGCCAGAGCCAACTGAGTAGTGTTTCCCTCTGTCAACATGACCGTGTCAAACAGGCAGAGTTGGCTACTACCTGCATTAGTCTTCGCCGTGATTGACGGCAACGCTAAGCCCGGCGGCAACGACAGCAAGGTCGAGTTTTTTAGAAATTCGCGACGATCCATAGTGAGCTCCAGCGGCGAGTGCTGATAGGGACTCTGCTGCGCTGCTGTCGCAGAAGCTGAGACTGTGCGGGAAAATCATGACGCGAACGAACTCACCGCAGTGATTTGGAGCCTGACTATGCCGAACCCCGATGTGGATGCACTGGCAGGATGGGATGAGGAAGTGCCCGTGCCATTGGATCACCCGGCATTGCCCGAGGGGATTCGGCGGGCGGTGCTGGCGATGTGGCGGCCTACGGACAACTTGCACCGCGTGCCCTGCACTATGGGCGTGGAATGGTGGTTGATCGACGAGGACGGAGAGCTGGTCGAAGGCTTTTGGCAGGAATGAGCAAGCTGCCATAAGGCTGTGGAGGTCGCCCTACGTCGGCGCGACGACGCTTGCCGTCTGCGTTTTCCATGGCAATTGGGCACACTGGTTTGCTAACGTCGCTGCAAATTGCGCATGATCGGCGTTCGCGCTT
>PEUI01000312.1:2129-6486 GCA_002785585.1 Lysobacterales bacterium CG02_land_8_20_14_3_00_62_12 | reverse complement strand
GTTCGACGCTACTCTGTTGCAAAAAGCTGCCCTCTCCCCCGGCCCCTCTCCCCAAGAGCATGGGAGAGGGGAGCAAAGCGACCGCCATCTGCGAGGTCAAGGTTCGACGCTAATCAGAACAAACCATGGGCACGGTTCGAGCTCGCCGCCCCGTGTGCACTTCGACGGTCGGCAAGGGTTATGCTGCCATGATCGGTCCAGGCGGGAGCAGATGGCGATGGCGCGTTGCACCTTTATCATTTTGCTGATGTTGTTGGCGTGTGCCCGAGCGCTGGCGGTCGGCTGCGCGCCACACGGGGTTCAAGTTCAAGTGCTGGGCTCGGGTGGTCCGATTGCCGATGACGCGCGGGCGAGCTCTGGCTATTTGCTGTGGGTGGATGGCCGTGCGCGGGTGCTGGTGGATGTGGGTGGCGGCAGTTTTTTGCGTTTTGGCGAAGCTGGCGCGCGAATTGAAGACCTGGACCTGATCGCGCTGACCCACTTGCACGCCGATCACGCAGCCGACCTGCCGACCTTGGTCAAGAGTGGTTATTTTTCGGATCGAACGCGGCCACTAAGTCTGAGCGGTCCGGCGGCGGGGGCTGACTTTCCGGGCCTTGCGGATTTTCTGTCGGCGCTATTCGGTGCCGAGCACGGCGCGTTTCGCTATTTGTCCGGGGCCTTGGATGGCAGCGCTGGTCTTTTCCGTTTGCAGGCCATTGAGCTGGCTACCGACAAATCCCGGCCACAGCGGCTGGCCAGCGTCGATGGGCTGAAGATCGACGCTATTGGCGTCAGTCATGGCCCGGTGCCGGCCTTGGCTTATCGAATCACGGTGCGGGGTTTGCGCTTTGTTTTTGGCGGCGACCAGAATGGCCGCGATCCGGCGTTCTGGCGTATGGCCAAAAGTGCCAATTTGTTGGTGATGGGCTTGCCCATTCCGGAGGACGCCGATCCGGTGGCGCGCCGTTTGCACGCCACGCCCAGCCTGATCGCGGCTGGAGCGGCCGGCGCCGGGGTTCGCCAATTGCTGCTGTCGCACCTGATGGCAAGAAGTCTTTCCGGGCTGCCCCAACATTTGGCGCTGATCCAGCACAGCTACCCAGGTTTGGTCCGGGTCGCGCAAGATCTGGGCTGCTATGCCGGTCAATGAGCCCGCGAGCGCGATGTCTTAGACGGGCAAGGCTGGCGGAAGAATGCCGCTTTCCCCTACTTGGTGGTCTGCGCAGCATCGTTTTGGTGTAATTGCTCGATAAGCGTTCGACGACCCTGTACGGTTCAAGCCCAGCCGCTGGCGGTCGTTGTGCTGATCCTCTGGCTGGGCATCGCTCGCTGGGCTGGTCGAAGCAGCTTGTCAACAGTTACAATGCAGTAATATTCTGCCCGACGCTGCTGACCTTGGTGCGGCGCGGGTTTGCCTTTGCACACGACTTATGGATCGATACCGATGAAGCCAACGGGGACGAATGGTTCTCTGCCAATGAAGAGCGAGGGCTTCGGCAATCTTGTCGAAGCGCTTGAATACGCCGCCGAAGGCGTCACCGGCTACAACTTCTACGATGGCCGTGGCGAGCTGTCCACGGTGCTCAGTTATCGCGATCTTTGCGATCAAGCCAAAGTATTGGCCCGTCGCCTGATCGGCCTGGGCTGCAAACGTGGCAGCCGGGTGGCATTGATCGGCGAGACCGATCCGATGTTCCATCGGTTTTTCTTTGCCTGTCAGTACGCTGGGCTGGTGCCGGTGGCGTTGCCCTCGAGTGTGCAGATTGGTGCGCGTCATGCGTATGTGCAGCAGATCAGACGGATGTTGCAGTCCTGTGGCGCCAAGCTGGCAATTTCGCCGGAGTCGCATGTCGGCTTTCTTCAGGAAGCGGCGGCGCCGTTGGGGCTGCTCAAGGTCGGTGTGCCGGCTGACTTCGAACGGTTGCCGGAACTGGACACCGATTTGCGGCCGATGGTCGGTGATGAACTTGCTTACCTGCAATACACCTCGGGTAGTACGCGTTTCCCGCGCGGCGTGGCGATTACCCAGAAAGTGGCCTTGGCCAATCTGTTCGAGATCGCCATTCATGGCCTGAAGATCACCCGTGATGACCGAATGGTGTCGTGGTTGCCGCTGTATCACGACATGGGCCTGGTTGGCTTCATGTTGGTGCCGCTGGCCAGCCAGTTGTCCACGGACTATTTGAGCCCCCGCAGTTTTGCCATGCGGCCACGGTTGTGGCTGAAGTTGCTGTCGGAAAATCGCGGCACCATTTCCTCCAGCCCGCCGTTCGGCTATGCCTTGTGCGCCAAGCGCCTGCGCTGGTCGGATTGCGAACGCTTCGATCTCAGCGCCTGGCGGGTTGCCTGCGTTGGCGCCGAACGCATTCACCCGGAGCCGTTGGAGAAGTTTGCCCAATTGCTCAAGCCCAATGGCTTTAATCCGCAGGCCTGGGTGCCGTGTTACGGCATGGCCGAATGCACGCTGGCGATCACCTTTGCGCCGCTCGGCGCCGGGCTGGAACTGGACGTGGTGGAAAAAGAAGCGATGTCCTCGGCCGGTATCGCCAGCGCCCTGCCGTTGGATCAGCGCGGCGGCGACAACACTTTGGTGTTCGTCGATTGCGGCGAGCTGTTGCCGAGTTATTCGATGCAAATTCGCGACGAGCGCGGCAACGAACTCGCTGATCGGCACTACGGCCACATCTGGGTCAAGGGCCCGAGTGTGATGACCGGCTATTTTGAGGACCCAGAATCCTCGCGTGAAGTCCTTTCGCCGGATGGCTGGTTGAACACCGGCGATATTGGTTACCGCATGGGTTCGCGGCTGGTGGTCACCGCCCGCCACAAGGATGTGATCATCATCAAAGGCCGCAACATCTGGCCGCAGGATCTGGAATACCTGGCAGAAAAGGTTGAGGGCGTGCGCTATGGCCACGTTTCGGCGTTCGCAGCGCCGGGTCCAGAGGGCGACGATCTGGCGGTGCTGGTGACCGAATCGCACGAATCCAATCCGGCCAAACAAACCGTGTTGATCGATGCCATCAAAGGCATGATCCAGATCCATTTCGGTATCAATTGCCATGTCGATCTGGTGCCCAGCGGCACCCTGCCGCGCACGTCTTCGGGCAAATTGTCACGGTCGCAGACCAAGCGCGACTTCATCGCTCGCCAATGCTGGCAGAACAGCAACGAAGTCCCGCAGAAACTCGCCGAAGGGAATGCCTAAGCGGCGTCCGGATTTGGCCAGCCGCTCCACCGTTGTACTCACCGGCGCCACCGGCTTTGTCGGTCGCCATCTGCAGCAGCGCTTGCTGGCTGATGGTCATCGCGTGTTGGCGGTGCTGCGAGCCAGCGCCGCTCGCCGGCCCGGTCTGTTGCCAGGGTGCGAAGCCATCGTTGCCGAGCTCAGCGATCAAGCAGCGATCAGCCGGGCTCTGGTCGGCGCCGACGCGGTGATCTATTGCGCTGGCAGTGTCCGCGGTGCCCGCGTCGAAGATTTTCGTCCAGCCAACGTCGCGGGTGTGCGAACGCTGGCACAGGCCATGAGCCAGTCGGCGAGCACGGCGAAGTTGTTGCTGGTGAGTTCGCTGGCGGCGAGCCGCCCAGAAATTTCTGACTACGCCGCGACCAAGTTTGCTGGCGAGAATGTGTTGCGCGAGTTTCCACAACTCTCGTGGAGCATCTTGCGTCCGCCCGCGCTGTATGGCCCCGGCGACCAGGAAATGCGGCCGATTCTGCAATGGCTGCGGCGCGGTATCGCGGCGCTGCCAGGTCCTGCTGCGCAACGCCTGGCGGTGCTGCATGTCGAGGATTTCGCGGCGGCGGTGGCCGCCTGGCTCGCCGCCAGCGAGCGCTGTCGGCATGGCACGTATGCGCTCGACGATGGCACGCCGGGTGGCTATGACTGGGCGGCGCTGGGACGTGCCGTCGCCGGTCGTGAAGTCCGTCTGCTGCCGGTGCCGGAAAGCCTGCTCGATGGCGTGGCGCGACTCAATCGAATGCTGGCTTTGATTTTCGGCTACCGACCGATGCTGACTCCGGGTAAAGTTCGCGAGTTGCGTCAACTGGACTGGGTGGGCGACAACCGCGCGTTTCAGCTTGCCACCGGCTGGCAGCCGGCGATGGGTTTGGCCGAAGGTGCGCGTCGCTTGTTTGACCGAAGCTAATTCGCCCTTAATGTAAGCGCGGTAGGGTCGATGCGCTGCGCTTGTCTGCGCTACACCAATGGAAACGATCATGTCGAATATCGAACAAACCTTGCTGGCTCTGCTTACCGAGGAGCTGACGCGTGAGCGCGAACTGGCGCCGCAATTGGATCTGGATACGGACTTTGTCAGCGGCCTCGGCCTGGAGTCGATCCAGGTCATGGAATTCGTGATGACCGTCGAAGAGC
>PEUI01000312.1:439-2054 GCA_002785585.1 Lysobacterales bacterium CG02_land_8_20_14_3_00_62_12 | reverse complement strand
CCGAATTGCGGCGCGGGCTGTTGGCCGGTGGCCGGGATCCGACGGCGCTGGTCACCGAGTCGCTGCGCTCGCCGACCGAAGGCTTGATCAATGGCCGCAGCACCATCCTCGCCGGTACCAACAACTATCTCGGACTGACTTTCGATCCGGCCTGCATTGCCGCTGGCAAGGCGGCGCTGGACGCGTTCGGCACCGGCACCACCGGATCGCGCATGGCCAATGGCAGCTTTGCCGGTCACGGTGCCCTCGAGCGCGAAATGGCCGATTTTTACGGTCTGCCCCATGGCCTGGTTTTTTCCACCGGTTACGCCGCCAATCTGGGCATGCTGGCGGCCTTGCTGGGACCCGGCGATGCGGTCCTGCTGGACGCCGATGCCCACGCCAGTCTGTACGACGGCTGCCGCATGAGCGGGGCAAGCATTTTTCGTTTCCGACACAATGATCCGGCCAGTCTGGATGCGCGTTTGCGGCGTCTCGGCAGCCAGGCGCGGCGCGCCTTGATCGTCGTCGAAGGCCTTTACAGCGTGCTCGGCGATGTTGCGCCGTTGACCGAAATGGTCGCCATCAAAAAAGCCCACGGCGCCTATTTGCTGGTCGATGAAGCGCACTCGCTCGGGGTATTTGGCGCCACCGGTCGCGGTGTCGCCGAAGCCCAGGGGGTCGAGGCCGAAGTGGATTTCACCGTCGGTACCTTCAGCAAGAGTCTGGGCGCTACCGGTGGCTATTGCGTCAGCGCCAATGCGGTGTTGCCGCTGGTGCGTTACACCAGTCGGCCGTTTATTTTCACCGCCTCGGCGAGCCCGTCGGTGATCGCCACGACACGCGCGGCGCTGGCGCAATTGCGCGCCCGGCCGGAATTGCGGACGCGGGTCTGGGCCAACGCCGAACGCCTGCACGCGGCGTTTACCACGCTGGGACTAAACCTCGGCGCGCCGCCGAGCCCGGTGGTGGCGGTGCGCTTTGCGCAACGCGACGACGCCTACCAGTGTTGGCAGCAACTGATCGACGCCGGTGTCTACACCAATTTGATGATGCCGCCAGCGTCGCCGGATGGCAGCAGTCTGCTTCGGGTCAGTTGCAGTGCTGCGCATACTTTTGCGCAGATCGATGCCATCGTTGCCGCGTTCAAGGACATCGTGGCGCCGGTGCAACGGCGCACGTCGACGCCGGTGGTGTCGGCCTAGGCTGGGCAAGGGGCAGTGCGCAGCAGGTGCGGTTCGCCGTGTGCGCTGCGCTGAACCGGAGCGCTGCGCAGATGCCGCTCCGGTCGGGCTTCAGCTTTTTGGCGGCTGGCGCAGTTGCCGGATCAGCATCCCCATGCCGACCAAGGGAATCAACGCGCCGAGCACCGTGCTGATACCGGCACCGATCAGTCCCAGCCAGGGCACCAAGCCGATGAACAACAGCAAAAACACCACACTGGCGAAGCCATGCAGGCGCAGCACGGCACCGGCATGGCCGATGGCATAGGTCGCCGCCCGCAGCGGCGCCGCTGCCAGATTGAACGCCGCCGCCAGCAACAACAGGGTCAGCACCGGCGCGGCGGCGGCAAAGGCCGGGCCAACAATGCGCGTGAGCACGGCCGCGCCTGCCAGCCAGCCGATGACAACAAACA
>PEUI01000312.1:0-348 GCA_002785585.1 Lysobacterales bacterium CG02_land_8_20_14_3_00_62_12 | reverse complement strand
CCGGTTTGGCCAGCAAGCTCGAATACTCGCGCGCCAGCCGAAACAGTCCAGCGCCTGCGGGCCCCAACAGAGCGCCGGCCAGCAATAGGGACAGATGCTTGGGCACCAGGTCCAGCGTTGATTGCCAGTAGGTTACCCAAAGAAACTCACGCAAACCGGCGAACTCGGAAAGCCGTGCGCGGGGCTGGCCATCGCTGCCTTCTGCGCTGCCGATCCGACGCTGGTATTCGCGCCAGCCACACCAGTTGAGATAGAGGTTTTCGCTGACGTAAGCCAGCGCCCAGATGCCAACATAGGTGCTCAGTCCAGCCTGCAACACAAAGGCGATGCCGACGCCGATGACGCGGA
>PEUI01000061.1:2752-5999 GCA_002785585.1 Lysobacterales bacterium CG02_land_8_20_14_3_00_62_12 | reverse complement strand
GGTTTGGCTTTGGCAAACTGGGGCAACATGGCAGCCGCAAAATCCGGGAGCGGCGATTGTGATACAAAACGGTACCGTCGGAGTAGCCGCATGTTGCCATCATCGCGTTTGTCGCCCGCCTTGCGCGTCACCCCGATCGCCGCGTTCAGCGATAATTATTTCTGGCTGATCGACGATGCCAGCGGCCGCGCAGTGGTGGTCGATCCGGGCGCTGCGGAACCGGTACTAAGCGCACTGCAGCAGCGGCAATGGCAACTTGCGGCAATTCTCATCACCCACCACCACGCCGATCACATCGGTGGCGTAGCGGCGCTGCTGCAAGCCGCACCGGTGCCGGTTTTTGCCCCAGCCGACGAGCGCATCGCCCTCGCCAGTGTCCGCGTTCACGAGGGCGACTGGCTGCGTCTGGAAGCACCTGCCTGCGCCTTTCAGGTCTGGCGCTTGCCCGGACATACGCGCAGCCATGTCGGCTACATCGGCCATGGCGCGGCCTTCGTCGGCGATACTTTGTTCAGCGTCGGCTGCGGCCGACTGTTTGAAGGCAACGCAGCGGAAATGTTGCACTCGCTGGATCGACTGGCGCAGTTGCCGCCGACCACCCAGGTATTTTGTGCCCACGAATACACCCGCGACAACGCCCGCTTCGCCCTCGATTGGGAGCCAGACAACCAGGAATTGGCGCAACTCTACGCCAGCTTGTGTGCGCCCGGCGGTGCGCAATGCAGCCTGCCGAGCACGATCCAGCGCGAGCTGTCGGTCAATCCCTTTCTGCGCTGCCGAGAGCCCGCGCTGATCGCCCGGGTGGCCCGCTGCAGCGGCATGGCGCAGCCCACGCGTCTGCAAGTGTTCGCAAAGCTCCGCCAATGGAAAAATGATTACCGCGCCGATCACGCGCGGCCGTGGCAGCGGGAAGCATGAAGCGGCAGCGCTGGCGGTGGGTTCTGCTCATTGGTTTGGCGCTGGTGCTGAGCGCTTGCGTCAGCACGCCCAAGCTGCGGCCCACTGCCCCCACCGCGGCACCCTCCGCAACGATGGAGGCGATCCCTGAGATCACCCCAACGCCGGTGGCCGAAGCCACCGTAACGGTGTCGGCGGAGCCCCTCGTCGATCCCAGTCGGCGGGCACCGACGCAACCGCTCTGGCAATATTTTCAGCAACATTTTGGGTTTGTCGATTGTGCACAGTTGGCAGCGGCCAGTCAGCGTCGCCAGATCGGCTACCAGCGCCAGAGCCACGCGCTGCTCGCGGTGCTGAATCAATCCCTGGCGGAGATCGCCCTGGTGGCGCAAAAACTGGAGGCGGCGCAACTGCCCTCCGAGTTTGCGCTGTTGCCGTTGGTCGAAAGTCACTACCGCGCGCTTGCCAGCCGCGGCAACCGACCGGCCGGTATTTGGCAACTGATGCCGGCCACCGCACGCGGTCTCGGCATCGAGATCAGCAACGACGATGACGGCCGCCTCGATAGCGAACGCGCCAGCAACGCAGCAATACAACTGCTGGTCCACCTCGGCCAGGTCTTCAACGGCGATTGGCGATTGGTGAATATGGCCTTCAATGCTGGCGAGTATCGGGTCCGGCGCGCCTTGCGCCAACAGCGTCGGGCGGGCCAGCCAAGGCAAGCCAACACTTTGGCGGTCAGTGCGATCACCCACGACCACTTGGCGAAATTGGAGGCGCTCTCCTGCTGGGTGCTGGCGCAAGCCGCCGACGGCAAACTGCCGACGCTCGCCGATCCACAAGTGCTGGTGGCGCTGCCGCTGGCGCAACCGATCCAACTCGACTTTCTTGCCCATCTGAGCGGCCTGTCAGCGACGCGATTGCGGCAACTCAACCCCGCCTGGCGCAGTGCGCTGAGTCCGGACATTGCGGGCCTGACCGTGCTGCTGCCAACCAGCCATGCCCCCGCCGCTCGGGCTGGTCTTAAGCAACTGCAAGCCTTGCCCGCCATCCCCTGGAAAAATTGGCAGGCTCAAGCCGGGACGCAGAACCCACTGGACCCGGGCTTGCCGCTGGACTATCCGATTTCAGCGGAGCAACTCTCAGCGATCCAACAACCAGCCGGGTCGCCCTTGCCCAACACCGGAAGCCTGCACTGGCTGCCGATGCGCACACCGGCATCGACCCCCATCGACGCGGTCGAACCCGCGCCCGTTGCCGACCAACTCCAGGCCCAACGCCATCGCGTGCGGGCGGGCGACACCCTGTCGGCGATCGCGAGGCGCTATCGCCTGAAACTGGCAGACCTGTTGCGCTGGAACCGCTTGCACCTGGGCAGTGTCATTCGGCCGGGGCAAGCGCTGATGCTTCGCGGCGACTGATTTCGAATCGTGTCGAGCCACACCACCGGTGCATTCAAACAGCGCTGGCTGTCGGCGCGGCACCGTCTCGATTAAGCTACTCGCCCCAACCACAGGAGATCATCAGCGATGGGATTCTTGCAAGGTAAACGCGCCCTGATCGTCGGCGTCGCCAGTGAACGCTCGATCGCCAGCGGCATCGCCGAAGCCATGCGCCGCGAAGGCGCGGAACTGGCTTTCAGCTATCAAAATGAGCGCTTGCGTGATCGCGTCGTCAAAGCCGCCACCGAAAATGGCAGCGACATCGTGTTGCCCTGCGACGTCGCCGACGATGCACAAATAACCGCGCTGATGGCGGCCATCGAACAACGCTGGGGCACGCTGGATATCCTCGTACACTCGGTCGGCTATGCGCCACGCGAAGCGATTCAGGGCGACTACCTGGATGCGGTGACGCGTGAGAACTTTGCCATCGCCCACGATATTTCCAGCTACAGCCTGGCGGCACTGGCCAAGGCCGCCCGGCCGCTGCTGCGCGGCCATCCCAGCGCCGTGTTGACGCTCACCTACCTGGGCGCGGTGCGCGCCCTGGCCAACTACAACGTGATGGGCCTGGCCAAAGCCAGCTTGGAAGCCAACGTGCGTTATCTCGCCCGCGCCATGGGCCCGGAAGGGGTGCGCGTCAACGCCATCTCGGCTGGACCGATCAAAACCCTGGCCGCCGCCGGCATCGCCAATTTCCGCAAGATGCTCGACCACGTCGAGACCAATGCGCCGTTACGGCGCAGCGTCAGCATCGAAGATGTCGGCAACGTTGCCGCTTTCCTGTGCTCGGATCTGGCGGCCGGCATTACCGGTGAAATCACCTATGTCGATGCCGGCTACAGCACGCTCGGTATGACTGGCATCTGAAGTCGCTCGGACCGATAGCAAAACGGTGAACCGTCTCC
>PEUI01000061.1:0-2576 GCA_002785585.1 Lysobacterales bacterium CG02_land_8_20_14_3_00_62_12 | reverse complement strand
CGCCTTACAAACGGTCCTCGTTGACTTCAATCTTGGTCCGTGCCCGCAAGGCCTTGCGCAATGCGGCCGACTCCAGAGCGGAAAGCTCCTGACGCAGTTGATCGCGTACTGCGGTTTGCGCGGCCGCATCCAATGCCTTTGGATCAGCGTCGTGTACCGCCTGCAATTCCAGCAGGGCGAATTTCTTTCCGGCCACTTCTGCCAACCCATGGATGGTGCCGCCGGCTTGCGGCCGTGGCATCTTGAATACTTCTGCCAACAACTGCCGGTCCTGGTTCAAGCCCTGGCGACCGACCGCTTTGCCCTCGCTGACCGTGGCACCGAGCGAGGCCGCGATCGCCTCCAGCGTTTCACCACCCAGCAAGCGCTTCAACGCTGCATCGGCGGCTTCGCGGTTGGCCTTCTGTTGGCGTTCGCTGAGCAACAACGCGTGAACTTCCGGCTTCACCGCATCGAATGCACGCGGCGTCGCCGGCTTGTGCTGGGCCAGGCGAATCACCACCATGCGATCCTTGGATACCTCGATCGGCTCACTGCTGAGGCCATCGGTTTTCACCTCCAGTGAGAAAGCCGCAGCACGAATCTCCGGAAACATGGCAATACCGAAACCGACGTCCTGGGAAAACAGCGGGGTGGTCTGCACGGTGCCGCCAATCGCTTTGGCCAAGGGCTCCAGCGTGCCATTGGCTTGATCGGCCACGGTGAACAATTTGTCCTGCAAGTCCGCCAATTTTTCGTTGTGCTGTTCCTGCGCGAACTCGGTTTCCAATTGCGCGCGCACTTCCTCAAAGGACTTGGTGGCAGCCGGCTTCACTTCACGCAACAAGATCAGGTGATAGCCCTGCTCGGTACGCACCGGCGCCGAGACTTCGCCAGGTTTGAGCGCCAGCAGCGCTTGTTCAAACGCCGGTTCCATGATGCCGGCTTCGATCCAGCCCAGGTCACCACCCGCAGCGCGCGTACCCGCATCGGCCGAACTGGCCTTTGCCAGCTCGGCAAAGTCCTTGCCGGCGGCGAGTTCTGCCGCCAACGTTTCGGCTTTTTGCAGGGCGCTTTTTTGGGTGGCCGCATCCGCCCCGGCAGCCACCTCGACCAGAATATGCGAAGCCAAGCGCTGCTCTTTGGTGCCAAAGCGCGCCGCCTGAGCGGCATAACGACTGCGCAGATCGGCCTCACTGGGGGCCGCCGCTGGCGCCAGCGCGGCGCCATCAAGCTCGACATATTCGACCGCCACTTGCTCGGGCGTGACATAGTCAGCGGCGTGCGCGGCGAAATATTTTTGTTCATCGTCGGCACTGACAACCGCATCCGCCAGCACCGACTGCGGCAGTGCCAAATAACGGAAATCGCGAGTCTGATCGCGCAAACGCACAAAATTATTGGCGTCTCCGGTAGTCACCAAGGCCGAAGCGGCCAACTGCGCGGGCAACTCTTTCACCGCCATGTCACGACGCATGCGCGCCTCAAATTGGCGTGGCGAGAAGCCGCTACCGCGCAACGCCAACTGGTAGCGATCCTGATCGAATTTGCCGTTGACTTGAAACGCTTCGATCTTGGCAATCTCCGCTTGCAGTCTGGTGTCGGTAACCGCCAATCCGGCAGCAGCGCCGGCCTGCTGGATCAACGCTTCATCGATCAATTGGTCGAGCAGTTGCCGCTTGAATTCGGGCGTCTCGAACATTTTGGGTTGATAGGCATCGCGCATCATCGTGCGCATTTGCCGACGCTGCTCATCGAAGCGCTGCTGAAAATCCTGCTCGGTGATAATTTCCTTGCCAACTTTGGCGACATAGGTGGTGGCACCACCAAAGCTGTAATCACCGATGCCAAAGACCAACAGCCCGCCGGTCATCAGCACCAACAGGGTAATGTAAAAGACCTTGCTCGAAGATTTGTCACGGATAAGCTGCAACATGGCTGAGGTTCAATTTTTTAGTGCCGAACCAGTTCGGCGGGGCCGTAAAAAAACGAGGGCGCCTGGTGGGCGCCCTCGCGTCAGATGGCGGAGTGGACGGGACTCGAACCCGCGACCCTCGGCGTGACAGGCCGATATTCTAACCAGCTGAACTACCACTCCATGAATCCGAATAATCGAAGCTGTCAGACTTCAACAGTTTGCCGGGATGCGGTGCCGGTGGGCAATGCGCCAGCGAATCCTGGTGGGTGCTGAGGGTTTCGAACCCCCGACCCTCGCCTTGTAAGGGCGACGCTCTACCGCTGAGCTAAGCACCCCAGCAAAGCGCGTCAGTTTACAGCGTCTTTGAGTGCTTTACCAGCTTTGAACGCTGGATTCTTCGAAGCCTTGATCTTGAGCGTAGCGCCGGTCTGCGGGTTGCGACCGGTACGGGCGGCGCGCTTGCGAACCGAGAACGTTCCGAAGCCAACGATGGCGACGGTATCACCCGACTTCAATGCCTTCTTTACTGCCTTGATCAGACCTTCGAGCGCACGACCCGCATCGGCCTTGCTCAGCTCCGCGTTATCAGCAATCGCACTGGTGAGTTCAGACTTGTTCATTTGGTACTCCCTCGAAATCATGTGGGTAATCGGAATGATGGGATCGCCGCGCCGTAGTG
>PEUI01000377.1:3436-5860 GCA_002785585.1 Lysobacterales bacterium CG02_land_8_20_14_3_00_62_12 | reverse complement strand
CGGCGGCCGAGACCACTTTGGACAGCCCGACATCGGCATCGCGATGGATGATCTGGCGCTGCAAATTGCTGCGTTCAATGCGGTCGTCATCGACAATGCGCAAATGGCCGACCCCGGCCGCTGCCAGATACAGCGCAATCGGTGAACCGAGTCCGCCGGCACCGACCAACAACATGCGCGCTTGCAGCAACTGGCGTTGACCGGCCACGCCGACCTCTGGCAAACGCCAATGCCGCGAATAGCGCTCGGTCGCGGCGGGCTCGGTCGCGGCATCGATCTGCATCGGCAATTGCGCCGCCTGCCAGGCGTGGTGCCCGCCCGCCACCGAACAGACCTGTTCGAAACCTTGCTGCCGCAGCGCCTGTGCTGCCGATAGCGAGCGCATGCCGCTGGCGCAAATCAACAGTAGCGGCACGCCGCGATCCGGCAATGGCAACTCGCCGATGCCCGCCGATAGCGGAACGTGTACGCTGCCAGCGGCATAGCCACTGCGGCGTTCGGGGTGCTCGCGGATATCGACCAGCAAGGCGCCCGCGGATTGCGCGCGAAAGGCGGCGATCACATCGCATTCGATTGGACTGGGTAGCGTCATCGCTGTGGGTTTGCTGGGATGAGAAGCCAATGGCATTAGTGCTGCGTCCATTGTGCCCGATGGCGGCGTCGATAAACATCACGACACCAATCCGACGCGCTGCCAGCCAGATCGCCACGCTCGCACGCCACTGCAATCGAATACATTCACCACAACCATTGCCATGCCGGTCAGGCGCGGCCGCGATGTCGCATAATTACGCGCTGACGTGGCGGCCACTCGCTGCGTTCACCCCATTGGAGATTCGAGCCTCGTGCATGAGACCTTGCTGTTGTTTGGCGCCACCGGCGATCTGGCCCAGCGCTATTTGTTCCCGTCGCTGTTGAACCTGCTGCGCGACCGCCTGCTGCCGCCTGGCTTTCGGATTTATGCGATCGCCCGCCAGGACTACACCACGGCCACGTTTCGGCAATATTTGGCGATGCGCCTGCCGGAGTTGGAGGCCGATGCGCCGGAGTTGATCGACCTGCTCAACCGCGTTGAATACATCGTCGCCGACCTCGCCGACCCGGGCCAATTGCCAGAACGCCTGGCGGCGCTGAAAGGCCGCGATTGCGTCAGTTATCTGTCGACGCCGCCGGGGCTGTATATCCCGATCGCGCAGGGGTTGAAAGCCGCCGGGCTGCTGGATGCGCCGTCGCGGCTGGTGCTGGAAAAACCGATCGGCCGCGATCTGCCGAGCGCACGCCATATTCTGGATCAGGTGGCGGCCTGCGTCAGTGAGGATCGGGTGTTTCGCATCGATCACTATCTGGGCAAAGCACCGGTGCAGAATCTGTTGGCATTGCGCTTCGGCAATTCGCTGCTGGAAGCGGTCTGGCACCATCGCTGGATCGAATCGGTGGACATCCTGGTCGCCGAGACCGCTGGCGTCGACGGCCGCGAGGGCTATTACGCCAACTACGGCGCACTGCGCGACATGGTGCAAAACCACATCCTGCAACTGCTCTGTCTGATTGCCATGGAGCCGCCTTCGGCACTGGACGCCGACTCGGTGCGCAACGAAAAACTGAAAGTGCTGCGCGCCCTGCGACCGATGCAGGCCGATCAGGTGTTGGCCAACAGCGTGCGTGGCTGCTACCAGGCCGGCGTCGTCGCCGGCCAACCGGTGGCTGGATTTCAATCGCCGACGCCGGGCCAGCACGACACCGAGACCTTTGTCGCGTTGACCGCCTACATCGACAACTGGCGCTGGGCCGGGGTGCCATTCCGGTTGTGTACCGGCAAACGCATGGCTGATCGCTGTTCGCAAGTGGTGATCCATTTCCGCGAAGTCTCGCATTGGCTGTTCGAGAAACCCCGCCGTGAAAAAGCCACACCCAATCGGCTGGTGTTCCGCCTGCAACCCGAAGAAAACATCGAATTGAATCTGATGAGCAGCCTGGCGGCGCCGGAATGGGGCGCGCTGGAATTGCGGCCGCTGCCGCTGGATCTATCGATGCCGATCAATTTGCGTCGCCGCATCGCTTATGAACGCTTGTTGCTGGATGCCTTTCACGGCAACCCGGCGCTGTTTGTGCGCAACGACGAGATCGAAGCCGCGTGGACCTGGATCGATTCCGTGGCTGCGGCGTGGCAACAAACCCAGGCGCCGATTTTGCCGTATATGGCCGGCTCCTGGGGCCCCACCGAAGCCAACGCGTTTATGCCCATTTGTGGCACCGGCGGCTACCCCAACAGCGGTCGCAAAGGCAATTGACGGTGGCAACGGGCCTGCCCACGCTGCCGACACTGCTCGCCGATATCGGCGGTACCAATGCGCGTTTTGCGTTGAGCGCCGAAGCGCCAGCCACCGCCTTGATCGACAGCAGCATCCGCGACTACCGGGTGCG